>JANMQL010000026.1:0-4211 GCA_031370475.1 Hyphomicrobiales bacterium
AGCGACGGCCAGCGGTTCTGGCTTCTGGCCGTGAGGCCCTCATAGAGCTCGATCACCGTGGCCCGCGTGTTGGGTTCCTTGCGCCCGCCCTCGCGCAATTCGACGAGCGCATTGGGTTCGGAACTCCCCGCCGAGATGACACCGCGCGGCCGGTGATATTTGAATGAGCGGCCCATCAGATGCACGCCGTTGGCGATCAGCGCCGAGGCCAGCGTATCGCCCGGATGGCCGGCGAATGCCTTGCCGTCGAACTTGAAGTTCAAAGTTGTCCCGCGGTCGATGAGGCCGCCCTTGTCGAGCCGGAAGGAGGTCATGTCTTCGCTCCCTTCCGCGCCTTGGCCCAGTCGCGCGCCGTAACCGTGGCGAATACTTCATGGGTTTGCGTATCGCGCGTCACCACCAGCCAGGCGCGGCAGCCGCCCGAATGATGCACATATTCATCGAAGCGCCCCTTCGGATTGTCGCGCAGGTAGACATAATCGAACCACTGATCCATCGTCGCCGGATCGTTGGATTGGGGCCGCTCCGGCCCGGCATCGCCGAGGAAGGTGAATTCCTCGATAGGTCTCGTTCCGCAATGGGGACATTTGATCAGCATACGGAATAACCTTCAGTGCAGATTGGGCGTGGCGCCCTGGCCTTTTTCGTCGATCGTGTAGCCGCGGCGGAAGCGGTCGAGACGATAGGCGGCGTTGAGCTTGTGGGCCTCGTCGCGGGCGATCGTATGGGCGAAGCACCAGCCCGACGCCGGCGTCGCCTTGAAGCCGCCATAGCACCAGCCGGTATTGAGATAGAGCCCGCCGATATGGGTTTTGTCGATGATCGGCGAGCCGTCCATCGACATGTCCATGATGCCGCCCCACGAGCGCAGGACCCGCACCCGGGCAAGCCCCGGGATCATCGCCACACCCGCCTCGATCACATGCTCGACCATCGGCAGATTGCCGCGCCTGGCATAGGAGTTGTAGCCGTCGAGATCGCCGCCGAAAACGAGGCCGCCCTTGTCCGATTGCGACACGTAGAAATGCCCGGCGCCGAAGGTGACGACCCCGTCCAGATAGGGCTTTAGCCCTTCCGAGACGAAGGCCTGCAGCACATGGCTTTCGATGGGAAGTTTCATCCCCGCCATGGCGGCGACTTCCGACGAATTGCCGGCCGCGGCGAGGCCGAGTTTCTTGCAGCCGATGAAGCCGCGGTTGGTTTCGACGCCGAGAACTTTGCCGCCCACAATCTTGATGCCGGTCACTTCGCAATTCTGGATGATGTCGACGCCGCGCGAGTCGGCACCGCGCGCATAGCCCCAGGCCACCGCGTCATGGCGCACCGTGCCGCCGCGCCGCTGCAGAATTCCGCCCTTGATCGGAAAGCGCGCATTGTTGAAGTCGAGGAACGGATACATGTCGCGCACCGCTTCCGTATCGAGTAGTTCCGCATCGACATCGTCGATCCGCATGGCATTGCCGCGCCTGGCGAAGGCGTCGCGCTGCGGGTCGGTGTGGCAGAGATTGAGCACGCCGCGCTGCGACACCATGGCGTTGAAATTGAAGTCCTGCTCGAGGCCTTCCCACAGCTTCATCGACCATTCGTAGAACGGGTTGTTGCCGGGCAGCATGTAGTTGGAGCGGATGATCGTCGTGTTGCGGCCGATATTGCCGGAACCGAGCCAGCCCTTTTCCAGCACCGCCACATTGCTGATGCCATGCTCCTTGGCCAGATAATAGGCGGTGGAAAGCCCATGCCCGCCGCCGCCCACGATGATGACGTCATAGTCCTTCTTGGGGTTAGGCTCCCGCCAGGCCGGCGCCCAGTTCCGGTGGCCCGAGAAGGCATTCTTGACCAGGGAAAAGACTGAGTATTTCATGCCAGAACCAATTGCAGACCAATTAAACCAATACTAGGCCAATTGCCGGAGAGCAAGACCCCAACTCTCCATGGCCGCCCTTCAGGCGGCCATCCAGAGACCGAAACTAGCAATCCAGCGTCGTATCGCGCTCCCACTGGGTGAGGTGGCGGCAATACTGGTTCCACTCATTGTGCTTGAGCTTGAGGAAAGCAGCGCAGACCTCTTCGCCGAGCTGCTGGTGCAGGTATTTGTCCCTCGCGAAATTGCGCAGCGCGTCGAGCAAATTGAGCGGCAATTTCTTCGCTCCCTTCACCGTGTGGCCCATCGCATACATGTCGATGTCGAGGCGCTTTCCCGGGTCCATCTTATCGTCGATGCCGTGCATGCCCGCCGCCAGGATCGAGGCCAGCATGAGATAGGGGTTGGCCGCTCCGTCGGGCAGGCGGTATTCGGCCCGGCCCTCATCGGGAATGCGCACCATATGGGTGCGGTTGTTGCCGCCGAAGGTAATGGTATTGGGCGACCAGGTGGCGCCCGAGATGGTGCGCGGCGCGTTGATGCGCTTGTAGGAATTGACCGTCGGATTGGTGATCGCCACCATCGAATCGGCATGGTGCATCAGGCCGCCGAGGAAATGATAGGCCATCTTGGACAGCCCCATTTCTCCCTTGGGATCGTGGAACAGATTGTTCTTGCGGCCATTGTCCCACACCGAAAGATGCACATGGCAGCCGTTGCCGGTCAGGTTGATGAAGGGCTTCGGCATGAAGGTGGCCCTGAGCCCGTGCTTTTCGGCGATCGCCTTCACCATGAACTTGAAGAAGGCGAGCTGGTCGGCGGTGGTCAGCGCGTCGTTGAAGTTCCAGTTGATCTCGAACTGGCCGTTGGCGTCCTCATGGTCGTTCTGATAGGGGCCCCAGCCGAGCTGCGCCATGGTGGTGCAGATCTCGGCGATGACGTCGAGGCGCCGCATGATCGCCGCCTGGTCGTAGCAGGGCTTCTCCTGGGTATCGCGGTGATCGGAAATCGCCGTGCCGTCGGCATTGATCAGATGGAACTCGGGCTCGACCCCGGCCATCAGCTTCATGTTCTTCTTGGCCGTCTTCTCGACGAGCTTGCGCAGCACCACGCGCGGCGCTTGGGCCAGCGGCTCGCCGTTCATCCACGGCTCGCCGGCAACCCACGCCACTTCCGGCCGCCAGGGCAACGGCGTCACCGAATTCACATCCGGCATCACCAGAAGGTCCGGGTGGGCCGGCGTCTGGTCGAGCCAGGTGGCGAAGCCGGCAAACCCGGCCCCCGCCTTCTGCATCTTGCCCGCCGCTTCCGCCGGAACCAGCTTGGCCCGCTGGGTGCCGAACAGGTCGGTGAAATTGAACAGGAAGAACTTGATTTTGTTGTCTTTGGCGTATTTCGCGAGATCCCCCGCCATGATGTTTCACTCCCCTGTGTTTGTTGCCGTTATTTGTTGTTGAATTGCCCCGAATTTGCAAGCCGGGTCAGACGACTGGCTCCCACTTGACTTCGGTCAACACCGAATTGGCGATGAAGCAGTCTTCGTGGGCCGCATGATGCAGGGCTTCGAGCGCCGCCCGGTCCGGCCGGTTGGCGCCGGAGAACACGACTTGGGGCTTCATGGTGACCGAGCTAACGAAATATTTTCCCTTGGCGTTCTTGCTCATCACGCCGGAGGCCTCGTCGCGATAACTGTCGACGACATGGCCCTTGCTCGCTGCCACCCACAGGAAGGTCAGCATGTGGCAGGCCGACAGACTGGCGACGAAGGCCTCTTCCGGATCGATGCCGGCGGGATCGGAATATTTCTGCACCACCTGCGGCGACGACGAAGCGCGTACTGTCAGCCCGCCGTCGAAGGACCATTGGTGCCCGCGGCTGAAGCGCTTGTCGGTGAAAGCTTCGTTCGCTCCCCGCTGCCAGGCGACCGTGGCCACGATATTGTCCATGCTCAGTAGCCGCCCTTGCCGGGGATCCAGTTGGTGCCGGCCAGCGGCACCTGCGCCATGGCGGCGGCCTCCACCGTCAGGGCCACCAGGTCTTCCGGTTCGAGATTGTGCAGATGGCTCTTGCCGCAAGCCCGCGCCACGGTCTGCGCCTCGAGCGTCAGAACCTTGAGATAGTTGGACAGCCGCCGCCCGGCTTTGACCGGATCGAGCCGTCTGGCAAGGTCGGCGTCCTGGGTGGTGATGCCCACCGGATCGCGGCCCTCGTGCCAGTCGTCATAGGCACCGGCCGTGGTTCCCAGCGCCTTGTATTCTTCCTCGTGATGCGGATCGTTGTCGCCCAGCGCCACCAAGGCCGCCGTGCCGATCGAGACCGCATCGGCGCCGAGCGCCAAAGCCTTCGCCAC
>JANMQL010000032.1:0-1839 GCA_031370475.1 Hyphomicrobiales bacterium
AGGAAGAAAATCCGGCGCGTCGAATGCGACACCCCCCGCGATCAGTGCCGCCAGCGATTCGGTACGAATGTCCACGCCGTCGGCGCCGACCAAGACATCGATGCCGCTGGCATTCCAGAAACGCGTCTGGGAAGTGACGTACTTGTCGAAGGGCGCGTCGATGAATGCCGTGATCTCGACGGACGTGCCTTCGTTGACCAGGTTGTAGGCCGCCACCTGGCCAACCAGCAGGCCGCGGTAGTAGACCGGATCGCCGGTGCCCAGGGACCCCAGCTCGCGGGCCTTCAGCACGAATCGCCGGCCGGGCTGATCCTTGATGGTCGGGGGATCGTCGAGTCCCCTGAAATTGCGTTGGTCCTCGGCCGACTTGCCGGCCTGAAAGCCGATGTAGTTGCCCGAAAGCAGCGTGCTGAGCCCCGAAACGCCACTCAGGGAAATGCGTGGCTCGACGACCCAGAATTTCGCATCCTCGACCATCAGGCCGGCTGAATGCTTGGCAATCTTCGCCTTTACCAGCACCTTGGAATAGTCCTCGGAGAGCTCCACCGCCGACACCAGGCCGATCCGCACGTCCTTGTACTTGATGAAGGTCTTGCCCGCCTCGATGCCACTGGCGGATTTGAATTCGATGGTGATGACGGGGCCCTCGCTCCGCGCGCGCTGGATGGCAATTCCGATGGCCACGGCGGCGGCAAGGATGGGGATGATCCATATGACCGAGAACCGCAGGCGCTTCTTGCGCACGACGGTCGCTTCCGGAAGGTTGTCAAGACCGGTTTCGTCAGCCATGGCGATCTTGATGCGGATAGGCGGAATCCCAGATCAGGCGGGGGTCGAAGACCTCGGCCGCGAGCATCGTCAGCACGACCACGGCAGCGAAGAAGAGTACGCCGGCGCCCGGTGACACCGACATCAGCGGTTGCAGCTGCACCATCGCAACGGTGAACGTGACGACAAACACGTCGAGCATCGACCAGCGGCCGATGATCTCCACCAGGCGATAGAGTCGCGTGCGCTCGCGATTGCTCGTGACCGAGCCGCGTTGCACCGTCACCAGCAGATAGACGAGGACGACCAGCTTGCCAACAGGAATCATCACGCTGGCGATCAGCACCACAAGCGCCAGCGGCCACGACCCCGAGACATAGAGAAACGCCACTCCCTGAAGGATCGTGTCGGCCTCCGAGGTCCCCAGCGTCGTGGTGTTCAGCACGGGCAGGAGGTTGGCCGGGAAATAGCAGATCGCCGCGGCGATGACCAGCGCCCAAGTCTTTTGAATGGAGCCATGGTGACGGAATTCGAGCTTTTCGCCGCAGCGGCGGCAGTAAGCTGGCTCGCCTTTGCCTGCGGGGCGCGACAGCATCTGGCAGGCCTCGCATGACAGGAGTCCGGCTTGTGCGGCGGTTACAGCGGCGACCGTCATCTGGCCGGGTCCGCAACCGGGTTTTCGGCGGTCGTCCTCGCGGGCATTTCATCGTCGTCCCATTCCAGTCGTTGCCAGAGTTCGCGGACATCGAAGGTGACCACGATTGCCGGGACGAGCAGAATCAGCGCACCTACCGCGTACATCCCGATGCCGGCCGCCACGGTGGCCAGCTGGGCGATCTTGATCAGTGCAACGAGTATGCCGAGCATCATCACCTCGAGCATCGACCACGTCTCGAAATGGTGCACCCAGCGCAACATCGCGCCGACCCAGAGTGGAACGGGAGTCCGCCGCACGCCGAGCAGCAGGGTCAGCATGAACACAATATAGCCGCCGGGGGCGATCACTGCGCAGAATGCAACCAGCAATCCCGTAATCTGCTCGCCTTCCTTGAACATTTCGAATGCGCCACC
>JANMQL010000195.1:0-4369 GCA_031370475.1 Hyphomicrobiales bacterium
CTTGCGCGGCACGTTGCGCGACAGCGCCACCATCGGCGTCGAGCAGAACAGCCCGATGTCGACGCCCGGAGTTGCGAAGGTCGCCTGTTCCGATGCCACCGCGAGGTCGCAGCTTGCCACCAACTGGCAGCCGGCCGCACTCGCCAGGCCTTGCACCTCGGCGATCACCGGCTTGGGATGATCGACGATCGAGACCATGAGCCGGGCGCAGGTTTCGAACAGCGCAGCGAAATAGGCGGCCCCCTTGTCGGGTGCCGCACGCCGCGCCGTCATTTCCTTGAGATTGTGGCCGGAACAGAACACCGGCCCGGTGGCGGCGACGACGACGACACGCACCGCCTTGTCCGCCGCCGCCTGATTGAGCGCCGCTTGCAAGGCCGCCAGCATGGCTTCGGAGAGCGAATTGCGCGAGGCGGGATCGTCGAGGGTGAGGCGCAGGACGCCGGAGGCGAGATCGCACCGCAGGAGACCGCTCATTCGCCCTCGGTTTCGAGCTGCTTGAGCTTCTCCGTGTAGGCCGGATCGGCCATCAGTTCCTGGATGACCTTGCGGTTATTTTCCGACGGGATCATTGCCTTGAGCGAGGCGATCATCCGGTCCTTCATGTCCTGGGCCAGCTCGGCATCGTTCTGGATCTCCTCGATCTGCGACTGGATGTCGCCGGATTGATCGTCGATCACGCCGGTGTAGGCAAAGCTCACCGTGGTGATGGCCACGTTCCACTCGCCGGCATTGGCGAAGCCCGATGCCTTGATGTCGGCTTCGAACTCCTTGCCCTGGGCCGTCTGGTCGACGAAGTCCAGCAGATTCTCGTAGAGCTCGAACTCCGCGTCCTTGTATTTGTCCTTGACCAGCACATAGGCGTCGACGGCCCGCCTGGCGATGTCGGCGGAAAGCTCGATGGTTTCGATCTGCGGAATTTCGCCCAGGCTCATGTCGCCGGGCGTCAGTTCCTCGCCTTCGCCCTCGGGCGGCGGCGGCTCGGCGCTCTGCGCCATGCGCCACGGCGCGATATCGGGCACGACAGCATGGGCCACGGCATGGACCGACAGCATGGCCATTGCGCCAAATAGAGCAGCAATCCCGATGCGCCTGGCCATTCTCGAACCTCGATTGATTCTCACACTATGTGAGAGGCTTGGGGCCGAAAAGTGTCGCCATGACGAATGGCGTGCCTGTTGCGGGAATGCCACAACTACTGGTAACATATTACCACATCGAAAAATCCGATGAATTTCGCGGTTTTGCTTGACAGCGCGGCGCCCTCCGCTTACAGAACCGGCCTCGAACGGGGCGCCTGGCCGGCATTGTCCAGCGCCTTTTTTATTGCCAACGTGACCAACTCCGAGACCCTCAGATGAAAACCTACACGGCGAAAGCCAAGGACATCGTGAAGAACTGGGTGCTGATCGACGCCGACGGCCTGGTTGTCGGCCGCGCCGCCGCGATCATCGCCAACCGCTTGCGCGGCAAGCACAAGCCCACCTTCACGCCGCATATGGATTGCGGCGACCACATCGTCGTCATCAACGCCGAGAAGGTGCTGCTCACCGGCCGCAAGCGCCAGCAGAAAACCTATTACTGGCACACCGGTTTTCCCGGCGGCATCAAGGAACGCAAGGCCGGCAAGATTCTCGACGGCAAGTTCCCCGAGCGGATTTTGGAATCGGCGGTCAAGCGCATGCTGCCCGGCGGTCCCTTGAAGCGCCACCAGATGACGCATCTGCGCATCTACAAGGGCGCGGCCCATCCCCACGAAGCCCAGAACCCGGTGAAGCTCGACATCAAGTCGATGAACGCCAAGAACTCCCTGAGAGGCTGACGACCATGGCTGAACAGACGACACTTTCCAATCTCGGCCAGGCCATGGGCATGGGCACCGCCGCCACCGCGGCAGCGGCCGCCGCGGCCGCCGCCAAGCCCAAGCTCGACGCCAAGGGCCGCTCCTACGCAACGGGGCGCCGCAAGAACGCCATTGCGCGCGTCTGGCTGATGCGCGGCACCGGCAAGATCACGGTCAACGGCAAGCCGATCGAAACCTATTTCGCCCGTCCGGTTCTGCGCATGCTGGTGCAGCAGCCGCTGGTGAGCGCCAGCCGTGCCACCCAGCTCGACATCAACTGCACGGTTGTCGGCGGCGGCCTCTCGGGGCAAGCCGGCGCGGTGCGGCACGGCATTTCCCGGGCGCTCACCTATTTCGAGCCGGAACTGCGCGGCCTGCTCAAGAAGGCGGGCTTCCTCACCCGCGACAGCCGCGCCGTCGAGCGCAAGAAATACGGCCGCGCCAAGGCCCGCCGCAGCTTCCAGTTCTCGAAGCGCTAATCGCCATCACGCGGATATAAAGGGCTGCTCCAAAAGAGCAGCCCTTTTTGGGCGCACGGCCGCCGAGATTTGCCATCACGTCGTATTTATGATCTGCTGCGACATTCCAGTCGCTTGGATTGGAATAGGAGGGGCTGAACATGATCAGAAAGCTGCTCTTCGCTGCCGTGCTTCTTGCAACGACTCAAACGGCCAATGCGGCGTCGACGGACGTCGTGTTCAGAGGTGGTCTGAACGTAACGAGCACGACAACTTGCCCCGATTGGAATCCCAACAAGGAATTCTTTTTGGCCACCTATTGGGTTCCGGTTGCCGGTTCGACCAATGGGCCTGACAGCGTCCTAACCTTTCATTCCGGAAACGGAAGTGCGGAAGGCTTTGAGTTGAGTAGCGGGACCTTCACATCGACATACCAGTCGGTTGATACGATGCACGTCTACACCAGGATCGGCAGCTATCCGGCTTTCGTGAAGGTGACCAGTCAGAACCCGGCAACAATCTTAACGACGACACAGAAGGTAACGGTGACAGGCGCCGTGAAGGGGTTCGGTTTTCAGTCAACCTGCATCGTGAACTTTACCATGAGTCTCGTGAGAAACCTTGATCCATAGCCGTGCTGCAACCTCGCGAAAATACGGCGGCCGGAGTTTCCTCCGGCCGTTTTCATATACAGCCACCGGTCACTGCGCGGCCGCGGCGAAGCGGCTGCTTGGCGTCGAGTTGGAAATTTTCATCTCCTCCTCGTTCATCTCGGCGAGGATGTCGGCAAACAATGGCGTGCTGAGATAGCGCTCGCCGGTGTCGGGTAGCATGCACAGGATGGTGGAACCGGCCGGAGCCTCCTTGCACACCTGCAGCGCGGCGGCGAAGGTGCCGCCGGCCGTGATGCCGACGAAAATTCCCTCCTTCTGGGCCAGTTGCTTGCTCCAGTGCATGGCATCGGGTCCGGTAATCGTCAGGATGCGGTCGATCACCTTCATGTCGACGGCATCGGCCGTGAGCTTCGGAATGAAGTCGGGGCTCCAGCCCTGCATCGGATGAGGCTTCCAGGCCGCGTTGGCCGATACCGCCGATCCGTCGGCGTTGCGCGGCTGCGGCGTCTTGCTGGTCAGCATCGGCGCATCGGCGGGCTCGCACACCACGATCTTGGTTTCCGGCCGCTCCTTGGCGAGAACCCGGGCAACACCTTTCAGCGTGCCGCCGGTGCCGAAGCCCGTCACCCAATAATCCAGCCGCTCGCCCTTGAAATCGGCGAGGATTTCCTGCGCCGTGGTGCGCGAATGTATATCGGGATTGGCTTCGTTCTCGAATTGCCGGGTCAGGAACCAGCCATGGGCTTCGGCCAGCTCGATAGCCTTCTTGACCATGCCCATGCCGCGCTCGGCGGCGGGCGTTATGACCACCTTGGCGCCGAGGAAGCGCATCAGCTTGCGGCGCTCGACGCTGAAGGGTTCGGCCATGGTGACAACCAGCGGGTAGCCCTTCTGGGCACAGACCATGGCGAGGCCGATGCCGGTATTGCCGCTCGTCGCCTCGATGACGGTCTGGCCGGGCTTGAGCTTGCCGCTGCGTTCGCCCTCCTCGATGACGCCCAGCGCCAGCCGGTCCTTGACCGATCCCAGCGGATTGAAGGCTTCGATCTTGACATAGAGGTTGACATGCGGCGGCGCCAATTTGCCGATCCTGACGACCGGGGTGTTGCCGATGGTTTCAAGAATATTGGCGTATCTGCGTCCCATGGGGCATCTCCTTCGGGGTTTGGCGGAAGCCCGAGCATTCCCTGTTTTCCGGAATGTTGCAATGGCCGGGCCGGGACTACCGATTTTCACGCAAGGCTTGAGAATCTGTCTTGTTGAACCGGCGGTTCGCGCTATCGAATAAGGGGGCGGACAATAGGGAGGGCGGCACATGGAAAGTCATGCGCGGGTGGTGGTGATCGGCGGCGGGGTGGTCGGCTGCTCGATCCTCTATCACCTGGCCAAAATGGGTTGGAAGGATGTGGTGCTGCTGGAGCGCAAGGAATTGACTTGCGGCTCCTCCTGGCACG
>JANMQL010000199.1:0-8947 GCA_031370475.1 Hyphomicrobiales bacterium
CATCGGCATCTCGGTCGACAGCGTCGCCGACCATCAGCGCTGGAAGCAGGACATCAAGGACGTGACCGGCGCCACCGTCAATTATCCGATGATCGGCGACAGCGACATGGCGGTCGCCAAGCTCTACGGCATGATCCATCCCAATGCCTCAGGCGACGCCAAGACCCGCACCGCCGCCGACAATTCCACGGTGCGCAACGTGCTGGTCGTCGGCCCCGACAAGAAGATCAAGATGATCCTCACCTATCCGATGAGCACCGGGCGCAATTTCGATGAAATCCTGCGGGTCATCGATTCACTGCAGCTCACGGCAACAAAGTCGGTGGCAACTCCCGCCAACTGGAAGCAGGGCGAGGACGTGATCATATTGGCCTCGGTTTCCGACGAGGCCGCCAAGGAGAAATTCCCCGGCGGCTGGAAGACGCTGAAGCCCTATCTGCGCATGGTGCCGCAGCCCGGCGCCAAGTAATTTCGCGGTCTCCTCCCTGGAAAACTGCAACCCCGGCCGCAATGCCGGGGTTTTCTTTCGCCTCAGAACAGCTGGCCGCGAATGGCGCCGCTGGAGTAGCGTGACGTGTGCACATTGACATAGAAATTCTGCGGTGACGCGGCAATCGCCGCGATGATCTCGGACGCGACCGTCGCGCATCCCGATGACGTGCCCGGATTGCCGCTTGGCGGCGCCGCCAGCGTGACCTTGATCGGACCGTTGACCGCGGAGGGCCCAAAATGAATATGCGCCGCCGTCGGCGTTCCGATATTATCGACCACCAGCCCCACGCAGAGCCGCGTTTCCGAAACGATCGTCACCGTCGCGGAGCCAACCCCGTCGGGATCGCCCACGCCACAGACCATTCCGATGACACTCTTGCATTCATTGCCACCATTCAGCACCGCGAAGAATGTCGCCGATTGGGCATGGGCACCGGGCGCCAGCCACATCAGCGCCGCCAAGGCCAAGAATATCGAACGCATTATCATGCTACACCTCATCATTATTGATAACTCTACCACCATTTCGGCGCTTTGTATCGCCCCGCCGCCTGTTCGATTGCCCCCGCCGTCTGGAACAGCGTTTCCTCGTCGAAGGGCTTGCCAATCAGTTGCAATGCCAATGGCAATCCGTCGCCCGACAGCCCCGCCGGCACCGCGATGCCGGGCAGCCCCGCCATGTTGACCGTCACGGTGAAAATGTCGTTGAGATACATCTGCACCGGATCGGTGATCTCGCCCGGCGCGAAGGCGGGGCTCGGCGTCGCCGGGGTGAGCACCACATCGACCTTGCCCCAGGCCTCGTCGAAGTCGCGTTTGATCAGTGTGCGGATTTTCTGGGCGCGCACGTAATAGGCGTCGTAATAGCCGGCCGAGAGCACATAGGTGCCGATCATGATGCGCCGTTTGACCTCGCGGCCGAAGCCGGCGGCGCGGGAATTCTCGTACATCGAAACAATGTCGTCGCCCGGCACGCGAAGACCGTAACGCACCCCGTCATAGCGGGCGAGATTGGAGGAAGCTTCCGCCGGCGCCACGATATAATAGGCGGGGAGCGCATATTTCGTGTGCGGCAGCGAGATGTCGACGATCTCCGCCCCCTGCTCGTTCAGCCACTTCGCCCCCTGCGACCACAGCGCGTCGATTTCCGCCGGCATCGGATCGACCCGGTATTCCCTGGGGATGCCGACTCTCAGCCCCTTGATCGGCCGGCCGATGGCTTTCTCGTAATCGGGCACCGGCACATCGACCGAAGTCGTGTCCTTGGCATCGACGCTCGCCATCGACTTGAGCATGATCGCCGCATCGCGCACGTCGCGGGCAATGGGTCCCGCCTGATCGAGCGACGAGGCAAAGGCGACGATGCCCCAGCGCGAGCAGCGGCCGTAGGTGGGCTTGATGCCGACGGTGCCGGTAAAGGCGGCGGGCTGGCGGATCGAGCCGCCCGTGTCGGTGGCCGTCGCCGCCGCGCAGATATGCGCCGCCACGGCGCTGGCCGAGCCGCCGGAAGAACCACCCGGCACCAGCGCCGCATTGGAACCTTTGCGCCGCCACGGATTGATGACATTGCCGTAATAGCTCGTCTCGTTCGACGAACCCATGGCGAATTCGTCCATGTTGAGCTTGCCGAGCATGACGGCGCCGTCGCGCCACAGATTGGCCGTCACCGTCGAGTCATAGGTGGGCTTGAAGCCGTCGAGCACATGGCTGCAAGCCTGGGTGTGCACGCCCTTGGTGGCGAACAGATCCTTGATGCCGAGCGGAATGCCCTCCAGCGTCCCCGCCTCGCCTTTCGCCAGCCGCGCGTCCGAGGCTTTCGCCATGTCGCGGGCCTTCTCCGGCGTCTCGACGATAAAGGCATTGAGAATGCGCGCCTTCTCGATCGCCGCGATATAGGCCTCGGTCAGTTCAAGGGCCGAGAACTGCTTCTTGCGCAAGCCGTCGCGGGCCGCGGCGATGGTGAGTGAGGTGAGGGAGGTCATGCTCTTTTGTCTCGTTCAAGGTTTCGTGAGTTGCGCCACCTGGACGACTGACAATATCTCATCAACCACTCCGTCGAGGCCTTGAGCAATGTCCACATTCCAGAACCGCAGCACGGTGTAGTTCATGTCCTCAAGCACGAGCGTCCTCGCCCGGTCCTGGACCTCACGTTCGGCATGCTGTCCGCCGTCCAACTCGATGATCAGGCGGAGTTCTTCGCAACAGAAATCCGCGATATAATTTCCGATCGGCTGCTGCCGGCGGAACTTCAGCCGTTCCACTTGCCGGTTGCGCAAGATCGACCACAGTTTCGCTTCGGCGTCCGTCCGGCCGCGTCTGAGACCTCGCGCCAATCCGGTTAGTCGGCTGCCGGTCATCCACCTCTCCCCGGGGAGAGGTCGGCCGCCGAAGGCGGACGGGTGAGGGGATCGCGGCGGCTCCGGAGAGATTGTGTCCCCTCATCCTCCCGCGCTGGCGCGCGGGCCCCTCCTTCTCCCCTTGGGAGAAGGGTTGTCGGAACACGAGCCGTCATTCCACCACCTTCGGCACCATGAAGAAGGCGTCTTCCTGCGCCGGGGCGTTCCGCACCACATCGGCCGGATAATGTCCGTCGGTCACTTCGTCCTCGCGCATCTTCATCTTCACCGAGACCACCGAGGTGAGCGGCTCGACCTTGGAAACATCGACTTCGTTCAACTGCTCGATCCAGTGCAGGATCGAATTGAGCTCGGCCGCAAGCTTCGGCACGTCCTTGTCCTCAACCCTAATCCGGGCCAGCCGCGCCACCCGCCTGACTGTCGCCTGATCGACCGGCATTCCTGGAATCCTTCAGATAAACCGGGCGCTGGATAGCACCGGCTCAGACAACCCGCAACTTCGCCTTCTGCTTGCCCGCCGCGTCGAAATTCGCAGGACTCAGCCAGGCCTCGAAGCCTTGGTGAATGCGGTGCCAGTCCTTATCCAGCATGGCGTACCAGGCGGTGTCGCGGTTTCTGCCCTTGACGATCATGTGTTGGCGGAAAATCCCCTCGAAGCTGAAGCCGAAACGCTCCGCCGCCCGCCGCGACGGCGCATTAAGCGCATCGCATTTCCATTCCAGACGCCTGACGCCGAGATCGTCGAAGCAGTGGCGGATCATCAGATAGATCGCCTCCGTCGCCTCGCGGCTGCGCTGCAGGCCCGGCGCCATCCAGATATGGCCGATCTCGATTGCACCATTGGCCGCGTCGCAGCGCATGAAAGAGCCCATGCCGCAGGCTTTCCCCGTGTCGCGGCGGATGAAGGCATAGAACCACGGATCGCGGCTCGCCTCCTTCTCCTTCAACCATCCGGCGAAGGCTTCCGGCGACTCGAAAGGCCCATAGCCCAAATAGGTCCACACCTTTCCCTGCGGATCGCTCTCGGCGAAAGAGGCGTAAAGCTCGTCGGCATGTTTCGCCGCCGAAACCGGCTCGAGCCGCATCCAGCGCCCGTGCAGGGGCCGCATATCCGGCTTGTTGCCGGCCGGCAGCGGATCGACTTTTTCGCCCACGGGGCGTTCCTGGGTCTTGGCCATTTGTTTCACACAGTGATCGATTGCCCGCCGGCAATCGCCTTCACCTTGCGCCGCTCCGGCCCCATGGCCTTGAGAAACGGCGTGGCATCGGGAATGACATATCCGGCGAAGGAGGCATAGTGGCAGGGAATGACGATCTTGAACTTGAAGAATTTGCGGCAGGCATAGGCCGCCTGCTCCGGCCCCATGGTGAAGCGGTCGCCGATGGGAAGGATGCCGATCGTGGGTGCATAGAGCTCATGGACCAGCTTCATATCGAAGGAAAGCCCGGTGTCGCCGGCGATATAGAGGGTCCGGCCCTTCTCGCGCTTGGGCATGATCGCGAAGCCCGACGGATTGCCGAGATAGATGGGCGTGCCGTCGACGATGGCCGAGGAGGAATGCCAGGCATTGGTGAAGACCAGGTCGAACTCGTCGAAGGCGATGCGCCCGCCATGGTTGCCGGGGCTGTATTTCGCCACCCCCTTGGCGGCCAGATAGTTGCAGATTTCAAAATTGGCGACGAGCGTGGCGCCGGTTGCTTTGAGGATTTCGACCGCGTCGCCGATGTGGTCGTCATGGCCGTGGGTCAGCAGCACATGGGTGGCGCCCGCCGAGGCGGTTTTGACGTCCGTCTTGGCCGCCGGATTGCCGGTAATGAAAGGATCGACAAGAATAACCGCCTTGCCCGTCTCGATGCGAAAAGCCGAATGGCCGATATAGCCGATTTTCATGGACGTCCTCCCGTTTAAGCCATGATCGCGCCGCGCCGCCGCCAAGGCAAGATCGGCATTTGCCCTGACGCTTAAATCGGCTAGTCAGGCACCATGCCCGCCGCCGATCTCTCCCTCGCCGCAGCCGTAGCCGGCCTGCCGCCCCGATCCCGCCTCATGGGCCTCGATCTCGGAACCAAGACCATCGGCGTCGCCACCAGCGATCTGACGCGCCAGATTGCCACCCCCGTCGAAACCATCGCCCGCCAGAAATTCACCGCCGATGCCACCCGTCTCCTCGAACTCGCCGCCCGCGCGAACATCGGCCTCATCGTCCTCGGCCTGCCCGTCAACATGGACGGTTCCGAAGGCCCCCGCGCCCAATCGACCCGCGCCTTCGCCCGCAATCTGGCGAAACTCACGCCCATCCCCATCGTCTACTGGGACGAGCGCCTGTCGAGTGCCGCCGTCGAACGCATGCTCATCGAAGCCGACGCGTCCCGCGCCAGGCGCGCCGAAGTCATCGACAAGCTCGCCGCCGCATGGATCCTGCAGGCCGCCCTAGATTCGCTGCGATGAGCTTCACCTTTGAAACCCTTCTCCCCGTTTTCCTGCTCATCGCGCTGGGCTGGGCGCTCCGCTGGCGCGGCGTCGTGCCCGAGGATATGTGGCGCGGCCTCGAATTGGTCGGCTACTGGGTGTTCTTTCCCGCCTTGCTGGGTGAAACCCTGATCCGCTCCGATATCTCGAATCTGCCCTTGACCGGCATCGCCGTCACCATGATTGCAAGCTTCTTCACCATGGCGCTCGGCCTTCTCGCGGGCCGCAAATTCATCATGGCGCGGCTGGCGATCGAAGGCCCCTCCTTCTCTTCCTTGTTCCAGAGCGCCACCCGCTGGAACGGCTTCATCGCGCTCCCGGTTCTGGCCAAGCTTTATGGCGATGAAGGGGTGGCCCTTGTCGCGGTGATCATCGGTGCCCTGGTGCCCATCGCCAATATCATGGCGGTGGCCGTCGTCGCCCAGAACGCCGCCGCCCGCAAGCTCACCGCCCGCGAGACCGTCTATGTGGTTTTCCGCAACCCCTTCATCTGGGCGACGGCGGCGGGACTGACGATCAACTTTGCCGGCATCCCCATCTATCAGCCGGTGATGACCAGCATGGGCATGCTGGGCGGTGCTGCCATCGGCTCCGGCCTGCTGATGGTGGGTGCCGGCCTCTCCACCCATGAAGCGATCCGCCCCTCGCCTGCCGTCTGGCTCGGCACCGGCCTGAAACTGTTCGGAACCCCGGTACTCGTCACCCTGTGGAGCCTCGCCACCGGCATTTCCGGCACCGCCTTCGTCGCCTGCATCGTTTGCGCCTCGGTGCCCACCGCCATGAGCGCCTATGTGCTGGCCCGCCAGATGGGCGGCGATGCGCCGCTTGTCGCCGCCACCGTCACGGTGCAGACCGTGGTTTCCTTCTTCTCGATCCCGCTGATGATAGCACTTGCCGGATTGATCCGATGACCGCCGCCTTCCTCGCTTTGCTCCCCGTCTTCATCGTCATCCTGGTCGGGCTGGCGCTCCGCCGGTCCAGACTCATCGGCGAAAGTCATTGGGCGGCAATCGATCATGTCTGCTATTTCGTGCTGTTTCCGGCCATCATCTTCAAGGAAATCGCCGCCGCCGATTTCACCGGCGTACCGGTCTGGCACATGAGCTTTGCCATGATGCTGGCCATCTCCACCATGTTCGCCCTGCTGCTCGTTCTGCGCCGGCCGCTCTGTGCCGCGCTCTCCCTCGACGGCCCGCAATATTCCAGCCTCTTTCAGGGCGCCACCCGTTGGCACACTTTCATCGCGCTGGCCATCATCCCGGTCTATTTCGGCCAGGGCGCGCTCGCCATCGGCGCGGTGAGTGCCGCGGCCATGATCCCGCTCCTCAATGTGGTCAATGTCGCCGTGCTGTCGCTCTATGCATCCGGCAAGCCGCCGGATGCCGGGGCCATGGCCCTGTCAATTCTGAAGAACCCCTTCGTTTTGTCCTCCGTGGGCGGAGTAATCTGGAAATTCTCCGGCCTTCCCCTGCCCGCACTCGGCATTCAGGTTCTCGACATGATCGGCAAGGGCGCCCTCGGCCTCGCCCTCCTGGCCGTCGGCGCCGGCCTCCGTCTCGACCACGCCATGGCCGCCAAGGGCCCGGTGGTGCTCGCCACCATCCTGAAGCTTCTGGTCATGCCCCTGTTCATGGCCTTCTGGCTCTTGGCCCTCGGCGTCGAGGGGCAAACCTTCGCGATCGCCATGGTCTCGACCGCCGTCCCCACCGGTTCCGGCGCCTATGTGCTGGCCCGCCGCATGGGTGGCGACGCAACCCTCGTCGCCAATATCCTGACGCTCCAGGTGATCTGCGCCGCCATCACCATTCCCCTGGTGGTGACGCTAACGGGAACTCCTTAATCCACAGGCCCAACATCACTCTTGCCGCACGGCGCTTTCCCCCCTACACACCCGGCTTTAATGACCGTCCCGCGCCGCACTCCGCTCCTCACGGGCCAGCATCTTCTGGCGATCGCCGATATTTCCCCCGCCGAGGCCGTAGTCCTTCTCGACCTTGCTGAAAAATACGTCGAAGTGAACCGCCAGATCGAAAAGCGCCATGCACTTCTCGGCGGACGCACCCAGGTCAATCTGTTCTTCGAGGCCTCGACCCGCACCCAGAGCTCCTTCGAGATCGCCGGCAAGCGGCTCGGCGCCGATGTCATGAACATGGCGGTCGCCACCTCCGCCTTATCCAAGGGCGAGACCGTGCTCGACACCGCCATGACCATCAACGCCATGCACCCGGATTTCCTGGTGGTGCGGCATCCGTCCTCCGGCGCCGTCGAACTGCTGGCCCAGAAAGTCTCTTGTTCGGTGATCAATGCCGGCGACGGCCAGCACGAGCATCCGACCCAGGCCCTCCTCGATGCCTTGACCATCCGTCGTCGTCTCGGCCGTATCGAGGGTCTGACGGTTGCGATCTGCGGCGACGTCCTGCATTCGCGCGTGGCTCGTTCCAACATTCATTTGCTCGGTAAGCTCGGCGCCCGGGTGCGCGTCGTGGCACCTTCGACATTGCTGCCCTCCGGCATCGAGAATTTCGGCGTCGAGGTCCACCGCACCATGGCCGGCGGCCTCGCCAATGCCGATGTGGTGATGATGCTGCGCCTGCAACTCGAACGCAAGAGCGGCGCTTTCGTGCCTTCGAGCCGCGAATATTACCGTTTCTTCGTGCTGATCGAGGAGAATCTTTAATTCGAAAAATCCTTCGTCCTTGTCATGAATCCCGGCCCCATGAACCGCGGCATCGAGATCGACTCGAATGTCGCCGACGGCGCGCAGTCGGTGATCCGCGAGCAGGTCGAAATGGGCGTCGCCGTGCGCATGGCGGTGCTCGATGCGCTGGCCCGCAACATTCCAGGCGGAGGCAACGCATGATGCCGCCCGCTCCCCATGCCGCCGATCGGCGCCGCGCCTATGTCAACGCCAATATCGTAGCCCCCGCGCAGGGGCTGAGCGGCAAGGGCGGCGTCTTGATCGAGGATGGCTGGATCCTCGCCGTCGGCCCCAAGGTGACGAGCGAGACGGCGGGGCCGGGCACGGCCATCGTCGATTGCAAGGGGCTCACCCTCCTTCCCGGCTTGATCGATATGCGCGTGTTCACCGGCGAGCCGGGCACCGAATACCGCGAGACGCTGGCCAGCGCCTCGGAGGCCGCCGCCAGCGGCGGGGTGACGACGATGATCGTCATGCCCAACACCCAGCCGGTTGTTGACGATGCGGCGATTGTCGATTTCATTCTGCGCCGGGCCCGCGATACCGCCCTCGTCCGCGTCGCTCCCATGGCGGCGATCACCAAGGGTCTTGCCGGCGAACTGATGACTGAAATAGGCCTGCTCAAGGAAGCCGGCGCCGTTGCGGTCACCGACGGCACCAGGGCGGTTGCCAATGCCAGTCTGTTCCGCCGGGCGCTCACCTACGCCCGCGACTTCGACATGCTGGTGGTGCAGCATGTCGAGGAGTCAACACTTGCGACCGGTGTCATGAATGCCGGTGAGATCGCCGGCCGTCTCGGTCTTGCCGGCATTCCGGCCATGGCCGAGGTGATCATGCTGGAGCGCGATCTCCGTCTCGTCGAGATGACGGGCGCGCGCTATCACGCCGCTCAGATTTCGAGCCGCGTTTCTCTCGATGTGATCCGCGCCG
>JANMQL010000064.1:0-2210 GCA_031370475.1 Hyphomicrobiales bacterium
CGCCAAAGTGCGGGCACTTTGGCGGAACATGCTCAAGGCGCTTGCCGCGGCCTGAGGCCTTGGGCTATGCGGCCCCATGCCCAAGACCCAGGATCTTTTCGTCACCCGCCTCTACCGCGCCGAACTGGCGGGGGCGGGCAAACTCAACCGCGATCTCGAGGCCGCCGCTTTGTCGCTGGCCCATGACGACCGCGCCGGCCGGCGCTGGAGCGAAAAGCACGGCTATCCGGGCTATACGTCCTATGCCTCGCGCGGCGATCTGGCCGGGCAATTACCCGAATTTGCCCGGCTGGAAAAGTCGATCGCCCGGCACGCGGCGGCCTTCGCCCGGGAGCTGCACTGGGAGATGCGCGGGCTGAAGCCGGTCTGCGACTCGCTCTGGGTGAATGTCATGCCCGAGGGCGGCTCGCACACTTCGCACCTGCATCCCAATTCGGTGTTGAGCGGCACCTATTATGTGAAGGTGCCGGAAGGAGCGGGCCCCATCGTCTTCGAGGACCCGCGCCTGCCCATGCTGATGGCGGCGCCGCCGCGCAAGAAATCGGCGCCGCGCCAGTTCAAGGTGCATGTGAGCGAGACGCCCAAGGCCGGAACCCTCATGCTGTGGGAAAGCTGGCTGCGCCACGAGGTGCCGCTCAACCGCGCCGAAGGCCACCGCATCAGCGTCAGCTTCAATTATTGCTTGGGCTGACCGGCGAACATCCGCTCGCCCTGCTCGTCGACGATCTGGCGGCCCTTGATCAGCGCGTGATTGGCCGCATCCTCGAGGCCCGCGAAACGGTCGGCGCGGATAAAGCGGTGCTCCTTGCCATCCTTCGAGATGACGCCCGCCGTCTGATATTGCCCGGCTTCCTTGTAGGGCGCCGCCGCGATCACAAAGCCCTTGTGCTCGACGGTCTTGGCGGGGGCGGATGGTTTGGCGGCGCCGCCGCCGAACAGTTTCTTGAGGAATGACACCTGAACCTCTGCGTGACCAATTGCGCAAAAGTCTAGTGCCATTGCCCGGGCTTGGCAATGCAGCGGCTACCGGCGGTCCGGACCGGGGCCGGTCTACGTCGCGGACCGGCAGGCCTATCCTTACTTGGCCGCGGCGTAGGCCTGCCAGCCGAAATAGGAAAGCCCGGCCGCGACGATAAAGGCGACCCAGCTGAGCCACATCGGCACGGCGTAGATGTCAACCGTGACCGGCCAGCCGAAAATGGCGCGGGCCAGTTGCACGAGCGCGATGATCGCGAAGATGATCGCGGCGGTGAGCGAGAAATTGCGGGGTGTCATGTGAACCTCACTTTCGGGAGGCTCCGGCGCCGTCCAGGCCGTCGGAGCGCCTGGTCTCGTTATGACGGCCGGACTGCGGCCCGCCGTCAAATCTCAAATGGCCCCCGCGGCCCCGGATTTCAATGATGCCGCGCCATGGTGAAGGATGCAGTCGGATCGTTTCCGGCCGGTCCGAGCGGCATGTCCGGTTGTTGGGCGGCGGGGGAGGATTCCCCGGACATCAAGGCAAATTTCATTTGACCCGCGACAGCCATATAATTATATTGCAAAATATCCATATGATAGAAAACAGCCCGAGCTTCGAGTGGGACGACGCAAAGGATCGTTCGAACATTGCAAAACACGGTGTCGGCTTCGCATTGGCGCAAAGGGCCTTCCTCGACCCGAACCGCATCATCGCGGAAAACCTGCGCCATAGCGCGGCCGAGAAGCGCTATTTCTGCATCGGGGCCGTGGATGGCGAAACTCTGACTGTGCGTTTCACCTGGCGCTCCGGCAAGATTCGCATCTTCGGCGCCGGATATTGGCGGAAAGGAAAACACTTGTATGAAGAAGAGCGAACCTGACTATACGAAGGGCGAAATGGGCAACGTCAGAATCGTGAAGGATTTCCTGCCGCTGCCGTCGCAACTCGTTTTGCGCGACGACAATGTCAAGGTGACGCTGAGCCTGTCCCGGCGCAGCATCGCTTTCTTCAAACGCGAGGCCAAGAAACAACGCGTGCCCTATCAAAAAATGATCCGG
Organism: Hyphomicrobiales bacterium; assembly: GCA_031370475.1. Classification (GTDB taxonomy): domain Bacteria; phylum Pseudomonadota; class Alphaproteobacteria; order Rhizobiales; family Aestuariivirgaceae; genus Aestuariivirga. The sequence continues at coordinate 2,020 of JANMQL010000064.1, forward strand.
GCGCTTGTTGATGGGTATGCGGAGCGGCTTGGGAAATAGATTCGAAATACAATGGCAACAAAAATGAGCTGCTGTAAATGAAAATTGGTCAGTCGCCCGTGAACTATTCTCAACCCGTTGATCGAGTTGAGTGACGGCGGCATTTGCAGGTTACGATATTGCAGGAAAGCAACGCTTTGAGGCTGGTTTTC
>JANMQL010000082.1:0-2679 GCA_031370475.1 Hyphomicrobiales bacterium
CGCCAAAGCGCTGGCACTTTGGCGGAACATGCGTCAGGGTTCTTCTTCCCCTTCCTTGCCGCCGGACTGGCCGCCTTCGATGAGGCCGGTGACGTTATCGCCTTCCTCCTCCTCGACGACCAGGAAGGTATCGTCTTCCTCGCCCTCGGCGGCTTCGGCCTCTTCGCCCAGATCGACATCCTCGATGCCCGCCGTCTCATCGTCGGGGGTATCGGGTTCTTCGGCATCCTCGAGGCTGACCAGTTCGACGTCGGCGGGAACCGCCTCGTCCACCACGACCACGCGCGGTTTCGGCGCGGCGGCGGCGCCGGGATAGTCGCCCTTGGAGGGGAGAATGGCGGCGGCCACGAAGCTCGTGCCGCATTTCGGGCAGACGATCGGGTTCTTGAGCAGGTCGTAAAAACGTGCAGCACAGGACGGGCACGTGCGCTTGGTTCCGAGTTCAGCTTTGACCACGGTCGGTCCTTTCACAGACAGGCGATGACTTGGGGGTTGGCGGCTCCCATGCCACGGGTACCGGCGATTGTCAAAAGCCTTGATCGGGCAGGGGTGACAGGGGCGCGACGCCCGTGTAACCAGAGGCCCGGAAAGCGAAGCCATGCAACAGAATCACCCCCTTCCTCTCGTCGCCCGCAAGGTCTCCGGCCTCAAGGGCATCCTCCGGGTTCCCGGCGACAAATCAATCTCGCACCGGGCCCTGATGCTGGGCGCTGTGGCCATCGGCGAAACCCGCATCAAGGGCCTGCTCGAGGCCGAGGACGTGCTCCATAGCGCCAGGGCCATGACGGCGCTCGGCGCCAAGGCGGCGCGCGGCGAAGATGGCCTGTGGCGGGTGCAAGGGGTGGGTGTGGCGGGCCTCGCCACGCCGCAGGCGCCGCTCGATTTCGGCAATTCGGGAACCGGCGTGCGTCTGGCCATGGGCCTGATGGCGGCAACGCCGCTGACGGCGCGCTGCGTCGGCGATGCCTCGCTGTCGAAGCGGCCGATGGGCCGGGCGATCGCGCCGCTCGAGCAGTTCGGCGCCCGCTTCGAATCCTCGGAGGGCGGCCGCCTGCCGCTCACCCTGCATGGCGCCAGGAACCCGGTGCCCATAACCTACGCTCTGCCCGTCGCCTCGGCCCAGGTGAAATCGGCGGTGCTGCTGGCCTCTCTCAATACGCCGGGGCGCACCACGGTCATCGAGCCCGCCGCCACCCGCGATCACACCGAACGCATGCTTGCCGCCTTCGGCGCCAGGCTGACCATCGAGCCGAAAGATGACGGCCGCCATATCTCGATCGACGGCCAGCATGAGCTGAAGGCCCAGTCCATCGACGTGCCGGGCGATCCTTCTTCCGCCGCCTTTCCGATCGTGGCGGCGCTGATCACCGAGAATTCGGCCATCGTCATCGAAAACGTCATGCTGAACCCGACCCGCACGGGGTTGATCGAGACGCTCATCGAAATGGGCGCCGAAATCAAAATTGACAACCGGCGCATGTCGGGCGGCGAAGAGGTCGGCGATCTCAAGGTGAAATCGTCGCGCCTGCACGGCGTCAGGGTCAAGGCGTCCCGGGCGCCGTCGATGATCGACGAATATCCGATCCTGGCGGTGGCGGCGAGCTTCGCGGAAGGCACGACGCGCATGGAAGGCCTTGAGGAACTGCGGGTCAAGGAGAGCGACCGGCTGGCGGCGGTCGAAGCGGGGTTGCAGGCCAATGGCGTCATCACCCATTCGGGCGCCGACTGGCTCGAGGTTTCGGGCGGCGGCGCGCCGGGCGGCGGCCGGGTCATCACCCATATGGATCACCGCATCGCCATGTCCTTCCTGGTCATGGGCCTGGCGTCGCGCATCTTCACCACCATCGACGACGGCAGCTTCATCGCCACCAGTTTTCCGGACTTCACCGGGCTGATGAACGGCATGGGCGCGCGCATCGCCGCCGAAATCAAGTGATCGTCGCCGACGACGGCCCGGCGGCGGCCGGCAAGGGCACGGTCGCCCGCGCCGTCGCCCGCCATTTCGGCTATCATTTTCTCGATACCGGATCGCTCTACCGCATGGTGGGGCTGGCCGTGCTGCGCGGCGGCGGCGATCCGGGCGACCGCGCCACGGCCATCGCGGCGGCCAAATCCCTGCGGCCGGAAAATTTTCGCGACGAAGATTTGCGCGGCGAGGACGTCGGCAATGCCGCCTCCATCGTCGCGGTCATCGCCGAGGTGCGCGCGGCACTTCTCGATTTCCAGCGCAATTTCGCCAGAAAACCGCCCGGCGCCGTGCTCGACGGCCGCGACATCGGAACCGTGGTCTGCCCGGACGCCGAGGCGAAACTCTATATCACCGCCACGCCGGAAGTGCGGGCGAGGCGGCGGATGCAGGAACTGGCCGAACGCGGCGATGCCGTGCCTTACGAAACCGTGCTGGCCGAAATCCGCGCCCGCGACGCGCGCGACCGCACCCGCGCCACCGCCCCCCTGGTTGCCGCCGCCGATGCCGCGGTCATCGATACTTCGCAAATGGATATCGAGCAGGCCGTCGCGGCGGCGCTGTCGGCGATCACCAAAAAGAGCCGCTCATCCGCGGCAAAGGGTTAATCATAGGCGATGCCCGCGGGTGCTTGCCCCTGACCGCCATTTGTCCTATATCCCCGCCGTTCCAGGCCGCCCGCGCAAGAACGGGCGAACATAACCGGGGCGCTG
>JANMQL010000095.1:0-7945 GCA_031370475.1 Hyphomicrobiales bacterium
CGAAGACGAACTCCGTATAGGCGCATTGCCAGAGGAGATAATTGGACAGGCGCTGCTCGAGGATGCCGTGCGGCTGACCCGCGTCAACACCAAATTGCGGCTCATCGTCGCCTTCAATTACGGCAGCCGCCAGGAGATCACCCGGGCGGCGCGCACCATCGCCGAGAAAGTCCGCGACGGCCGCATCGATCCCGCCGACATCACGCCCTCGGTGCTCGCCAATCATCTCGATACCGCCGGAATTCCCGATCCCGATCTCTTGATCCGCACCGGCGGCGAGCAGCGCCTGTCCAATTATCTCCTCTGGCAATGCGCCTATACGGAGTTCGTCTTCGTCGACGAGCACTGGCCCGATTTCTCAGCCGAGGTCTTCGCCCGCGCCATCGCCGAGTACCAGTCCCGCGACCGCCGCTTCGGCGGTATCAAGGCGCAGTCGGCTTAGTGCCCCAGCCGCCGCAACCGGCCGCGAAATGGAGCGATCTCGGCTTGCGCTCCCTCTCCGCCGCCGTGCTCATTCCCGCCGTGCTGCTCGACGTCTGGGCGGGCGGCATCTGGTTCAAGATATTGGTGTCGCTCATTGCCGTGCTGATTGCCGGTGAATGGACCGTCATGGCCCATGGGCGCAGCTCCGCCCAGTTCGCGCTGCATGCCGCCGCCGCCCTGTGCGGCGCGCTGCTGCCGCCGGAAGTTGGAATTTGGGGCGCCGCCATGGCCATTGGCCTGCTGTGGATTGCCTCGGCACTTCTGACAGGCGCGCAGGCCGGGCCGCGCAGCGCTTGGTCCTATCTCGGCGTTCCCTATTCCGGTTTCCCCGCCATGGCCCTGGTGCTGCTGCGGGCCGACCCGCAATACGGCGTTGTGGCGATCATTTGGATTCTTGCCATCGTCTGGGCCGCCGATATATTCGCTTATTTCGCCGGCCGCATCATCGGCGGACCGAAACTTGCCCCCGTCATCTCGCCGAAGAAGACCTGGGCGGGGTTGGGCGGCGCCGTTGTGGGAAGTGCCGCCGCTTCGGCGCTCGTCGCCGCCATTGCCGGCCTTCCGGCGGTTGCCGTTGTCACTCTTCTGGCCGGCGGTCTGGCAGTGGTCGAGCAGGCGGGCGATCTGTTCAAATCGGCACTCAAGCGTCATTTTGGCGTCAAGGATTCCGGCGATCTCATTCCCGGTCATGGCGGTGTCATCGATCGGGTGGACGGCCTGGTCGCCGTTGCCGCCGCTGCGGCAATAATCGGTGTCATGCGCGGTGGCATGGAAAGCACAGGCCCGGGCCTGCTTCTCTGGTAACCATGTTTCGTCGAAATATTGTCGCAAATCGCCTGTCCTGTGGTTAATAATCGGTAAATCGCGCGACGCCGCTGGCACAGGCCTTGCGGCGCAAGTCACCCGGTAGCGTTAAAGCGGGACGCCAATGGCCCGCACCGCGCCACAGGGGAACAGGAACAGGTCATGGATTTCTTGAGTATCTTGGAACTGCCCGTTACAACCTTGGTCGTCTATGCGTTGCCGTTTCTGGTGGCGCTGACCATAATCGTCTTCATTCACGAACTTGGGCATTTTCTGGTGGCGCGCTGGTGCGGTGTCACCGTCGAAGCCTTTTCCATCGGCTTTGGCAGGGAAATTGCCGGCTGGGTGGACCGCAAGGGTACGCGCTGGAAGATCTGCTGGATTCCGCTGGGCGGCTATGTGCGCTTCGCCGGCGACGCCAATGCCGCGAGCCTTCCCGCCGCCGCAACGGCCGGACAAATTCGCGAGCCGGGGAATTTCCACGGCAAGCCCATATGGCAGCGCGCCGCCGTTGTGGTGGCGGGTCCCGTCGCCAACTTCATCCTGGCCATCCTGATTTTCACCGCCGCCTTCGCTGCCCTGGGCATTCCGGTTGCCGAGCCCCGGGTTGACGAGGTTTTGGCTGGCAGTGCGGCGGAAAGGGCAGGCATCAGGTCGGGCGACTACATCCGGACGATCGACGGCGCCGAGATCGCCGACTTCGCCGAATTGCAACAGGCCATCTTCATGCGCGCCGGCGAGAGATTGACGATTGTCGTCGAGCGGGCCGGTCAACGCATGGCCTTCGAGGCGACTCCCGATTTGCGCGAGGAGCCCGATGGCTTCGGTGGCAAGCGCCGGATCGGCCTTCTGGGCGTCAAGCACGACGACAAGGGCGACAAGCGTGTTATGCGGCTACCGGTCGCCAAGGCGTTCGACAAGAGCGTCGAACGCACCTGGTTCATCGTCTCCACCACCTTCAAGTATCTGGGCAAGATAGTGACCGGCCACGAGAACGCCGATCAGATCGGCGGCGTGGCCTCCATGGCCAAGCTGGCGGGAGATGCCGCCTCGGCGGGACTGCTGGAATTTGTGGCGGCCGTGGCTTTTTTGTCGATCAGTATCGGAATAATTAACCTGTTTCCGATTCCAATGCTGGATGGGGGACACCTCGTCTACTACGGCCTCGAAGCCCTGCGCGGCAAGCCGCTGGGCCCACGGGCGCAGGAATGGGGCTTCCGCATCGGGTTTTCGTTGGTCGTCGCATTGATGGTCGTCGGCACCTGGAACGACGCCGTGCGCCTGATCACCATGGCGCTCGGCGGCTAACCGGGGGCGGGCAAGTTTCATTTGCAATCAAGGTTAAACTCGATAAAACACCGGGCGGGCGAGGGATTCTGTTGGGGCGGCAACGCAAAGAAAGATCGGCCAATTGATGCGTTATCGGTTTGTAATTGTGGGTGTCTTGGCCTTCGTGCTGTCCGCCGTCCTGCCGCTGGCCTGGCCGGCGCTGGCGGTTTCCTATGCCCAGGCCCAGACGGTTTCCCAGATCGTCGTCGAGGGCAACCAGCGGGTCGAAACCGACACCGTGCTCTCCTACATGCAGATCGGCCCGGGCGAGCCTTTCGATTCCGCTAAAATCGACGAGTCGGTGAAGGCCCTGTTCCAGACCGGCCTGTTCGCCGACGTGCAGATTTTCCGCCGCGGCAGCCAGCTGGTCGTGAAAGTCGAGGAAAACCCGATGATCAATCGGGTGAACTTCGAAGGCAACGACAAGGTCAAGGACTCCGACCTGGCCAAGGAAGTCGAGCTGCGCGAGCGCATGATGTTCACCCGCTCCAAGGTGCGCGGCGACGTCGAGCGCATTATCGCGCTGTACCGGCGCACCGGCTATTATTCGGTGCGGGTTGCGCCCAAGATCATCCGCCTGCCGCAGAACCGCGTCGATCTCGTCTACGAGATCCAGGAAGGCGCCGAGACCACCGTCAAGAAAATCGTCTTCGAAGGCAACGACTCCTTCAGCGGCGGCGACCTCCGTTCGGTGATCGCCACGACCGAACATAAATGGTGGAAGTTTTTCGCGCGCAACGACACTTACGATGCCGACCGTCTCGAGTACGACAAGGAACTGTTGCGCCGTTACTACCTGAAGAACGGTTTCGCCGACGTCGCGGTGATTTCGGCGGAGGCCGATCTGAGCCCCGGCGGCGAGGATTTCACGATCACTTTCACCTTGCAGGAAGGTCCGCGCTATTCCATCGCCGATGTCGCCGTGAATGTCGGCAACGCCAATCTCGATCCGAAGCAATTGCGCGGCGGCATCAAGACAGGCGTCGGCGACGCCTATGACGCCAGCAAGGTCGACAAGACGGTGGAAAACCTGACGCTGGAAGCCTCCCGCCAGGGCTTCGTCTTCGCCAAGGTGCAGCCCGATATCGCCCGCAACGCGGGCCAGAACACTCTCAACATCGTTTACAACATCCTGGAAGGCCCGCGCACTTACATCGAGCGCATCGACATCGTCGGCAACATCCGCACCGAAGACGACGTGATCCGCCGCGAATTGCACCTGTTCGAGGGCGATGCCTTTAACCGGGTGCTCGTCGACCGCGCCCGCCGCCGCCTGACGGCGCTGGATTTCTTCGAGAAGATCGATTTCCGCGAGGAAGAGGGCTCGGCTCCCGACAAGATCGTCTTGGTGGTCGATCTGGTCGAGAAATCGACCGGTTCGATCAATTTCTCCATCGGCTATTCCTCGACCGAGGCCGTGGTGGGTTCGATCGGCCTGACCGAGCGCAATTTCATGGGCCGCGGCCAGACCTTGCGGCTCAACACCACCGTAAGCTTCGTGCGTCAGCAGATCGATTTCAGCTTCACCGAGCCCTATTTCATGGGGCTGCCGATTTCGGCGGGAGTCGATCTTTTCGCCACCGCCACCGACAACACCAGCATTTCTTCGTACCAAAGCACGCAGATCGGCGGCGCCCTGCGCAGCGGTTTCCGCCTCGACGAATACTCCTCGCTCAACTTCAAATACGGCCTGATGTGGCGCGATATCAGCAGCATCGATAGTACGGAGGCGTCTCCCGCCGTCATTGCAACCGCGGGCTCGTCGTGGAAATCCTCATTGGGCGGCACCTACACTTGGGACAATCTCGACAATCCGTTGCGGCCGACCAACGGCTTGCGCGGCGAACTTGACACGGAAGTGGCGGGCCTCGGCGGCGATGTGTATTACGGGCTGGTCGAAGCCCATGCCTGGTATTTCTTGCCTGTCTATGAGGAGGCCGTGGTCCTCAAGGTCGAGGGCAACGCCGGCCATATGGAACCGTTTCCGGGCGAGACCGTGCCGCTGCAGGACCGCTACTTCATGGGCGCGGATACTTTCCGCGGCTTTGCCAAATCGGGCGTCGGACCGCGCCAGATCGGCAATGACGGCGTGACCGATGCGATCGGCGGCCAGACTTATGCCATCGGCACCGTGGAGCTTAATTTCCCGCTCGGCCTGCCGGAGGAATGGGGCATCGAAGGCAGCCTGTTCTCGGATTTCGGCACCGTATTCAACGCCCCGGAAAGGACCGTGGCGAGCGGCACCGGCGGCTGCAGCAGCCCGTCGGGCGCCAGTTGCACGGTCTTCGATACGGCGGCCTTCCGCGCCTCGATCGGCGCCGGCATCATCTGGCAATCGCCGTTCGGGCCTTTGCGGTTCGAAGGCGCCTATCCGATCGCCAAGGCCGACTACGACGAAACCGAATGGTTCCGCTTCTCCATCGGTACGCGTTTCTAGGGCCATGACGGGAGAGGCGGCAGCGGCAAAGACCCTCAAGAGCGCCGACATCGCGCGCATCATGAAGCTGTTGCCGCATCGCTATCCGTTTCTACTGATCGACCGGATGATCGACATCGACGGTGAAGAGTCGGGCACCGGCATCAAGAACGTCACCATCAACGAGCCGTTCTTTCAAGGCCACTTTCCCGGCGCCCCGGTGATGCCGGGTGTGCTGCTGATCGAGGCCATGGCCCAGACGGCCGGCGCATTGGTGCTCGACTTCCTCGGCGATGCCCATGCTGGCAAGCTCGTCTTCTTCATGTCGATCGACAAGGCCCGCTTCCGCAAGCCGGTCGAGCCCGGCGACACCGTGCATTTTCGCGTCAAGCTCGCCAACAAGCGCGCGCCGGTGTGGAAATACTGGGCCGAGGCCCATGTCGACGACAAGAAGGTCGCCGAAGCCGAAATCGGCGCCATGCTGATGGATAGGCGCGGCGGGGAGTAGGGGCGGAGCGCTACTTCCCCCGCTTGCTCATCGGCACATAGTCGCGGCGCGGCGCCCCCGTATAGAGCTGACGCGGGCGGCCGATGCGCTGGCCGGGATCCTCGATCATTTCCTTCCACTGGGAAATCCACCCGACGGTGCGGGCGAGAGCGAACAGCACGGTGAACATCGAGGTCGGAAAGCCCAGCGCCCTGAGGATGATGCCGGAGTAGAAATCGACATTGGGATAGAGCTTGCGCTCGATGAAATAGCTGTCCGACAGGGCGGCGCGCTCGAGCTCGCGCGCCACGTCCATGAGCGGATCGTCCTTGACTCCGATTTCGGCCAGCACTTCATGCGCCGTCTTCTGCATGATCTTGGCGCGCGGATCGTAGTTCTTGTAGACGCGGTGGCCGAAGCCCATCAGCCGCACATTCGAGCTCTTGTCCTTGACCTTGGCGATGAAGGCGGGAACCTTGGCGGGATCGCCGATCTCGGTCAACATCTGCAAGGCGGCTTCGTTGGCGCCGCCATGGGCCGGGCCCCACAGACAGGCGATGCCGGCCGCGATGCAGGCGAAGGGATTGGCGCCCGAGGAGCCCGCCAGCCGCACCGTCGAGGTCGAGGCATTCTGCTCATGGTCGGCGTGGAGGATGAAAATCTTGTCCATGGCGCGCGCCAGAACCGGGTTCACCTTGTACTCTTCGCAGGGAACGGCAAAGCACATGCGCAGGAAATTGGCGGCATAGGAAAGTTCGTTCTTGGGATAAACGAAGGGCTGGCCGATGTGATATTTGAAGGCCATGGACGCGATGGTCGGCAGCTTGGCGATCATCCGCCGCGAGGCGATCTCGCGCTGCTTGGGATCGTTGATGTCGGTGGAGTCGTGATAGAAGGCCGACATGGCGCCGACCACCGCCACCATCACCGCCATGGGGTGGGCGTCGCGCCGGAAGCCCTGATAGAAGCGGGCCATCTGCTCATGGATCATCGTGTGATGGGTGATCGCATGCTCGAATTCGCGGCGCTGCGACGGCGTCGGCAGGTCGCCGTAATAGAGCAGGTAGCAGGTCTCGATGAAGTCGCCCTGTTCGGCGAGCTGCTCGATGGGATAGCCGCGATAGAGCAGGATGCCTTCATCGCCGTCGATATAGGTGATCTTGGATTCACACGCCGCCGTCGAGGTAAAGCCGGGGTCGTAGGTGAAGACCTTGGCGTCGCTGTAGAGCCCGGAGATGTCGACGACGTCGGGGCCGACGGTGCCGGAGCGCACCGGCAGGTCCAGCGATTTGTTGCCGATCGTCAGGGTCGCCATCTTGCCTGCATCTGCCATGTCGGTCTCCTGCCGTGGTTGAAGTAGATTATCGCACCGCAACATAACAAGGTCAATTTAACTGACCTGATCCCTCAACCGGGCCAGCGACTCTTCTCGGCCAAGCACTTCCAGAACATCGAATATGCCGGGCGAGACAGTGGTGCCGGTCAGCGCCGCGCGCAAGGGCTGCGCCAACTTGCCGAGCTTCACACCCGCCGTCTCCGCGTGGGCCTTCACCGCGGCCTCGAGTTCCGCCGCCCGCCACCCCTTCGCGGCATCGAGAACCGTCAGTACACCGGTCAGCGCCGCCTTGCCGCCATCGGCCATGATCGCCTTCGCCTTGTCGTCCATGACAAGGGGCCGGCTGGCGAACAGAAACGCCGTACCTTTCATCAGTTCCACCAGGGTCTTGGCCCGCTCCTTGAGGCCGGGCATGGCCTTCAAGAGTTTTACCTCCATTGCCGTGTCGAGCTTCGCCAGCAGCGCCTTGCCGCCCTCGGCATGGGACAGGAAGGCGAGGAACTGGCGCAACAGCTCGGCGTCCGGCGTCGCCCGGATGTAATGGCCGTTGAGGTTTTCCAGCTTGGCGAAATCGAAGCGGGCCGGCGACTTGCCGACATTCTCGAGTCCGAACCACGCGACGAGTTGCTCGGTCGAGAAGATTTCTTCATCGCCATGACTCCAGCCGAGCCGCGCCAGATAATTGCGCATGGCGTCGGGCAAATAACCCATGGTGCGATAAGCCTCGACTCCCAATGCCCCGTGGCGCTTCGACAGCTTGGCGCCGTCCGGCCCGTGGATCAGCGGAATATGCGCCATCACCGGAACCCGCCAGCCCATGGCCTGATAAATCTGCATCTGCCGCGCCGCGTTGGTGAGATGATCGACGCCGCGGATGATGTGGGTCACTCCCATGTCGTGGTCGTCCACCACCACCGAGTGATTATAGGTGGGATTGCCGTCCGAACGCAGGATGATGAGATCGTCGAGATCCTTGTTGGGGATCACCACGCGGCCCTGTACATGGTCATCGACAACCGTGTCGCTGTCATTGGGCGAGCGGAAGCGGATGACTGGCTTGACGCCCGCCGGGGCCTCCGCCGGGTCACGG
>JANMQL010000168.1:0-2241 GCA_031370475.1 Hyphomicrobiales bacterium
CGAGTTAGGGTCTACCCAACGCCGCGATGCGCCTACTTGCAGGCGAAGCGCGAGACGCGCAGCGCACCGAATACCGACACACCTCTATTGCTTTCGTCCACGGCGCCAATGGTGGTGCCGTCTTCCCTGGCGCTCGCGATACGAGCGTCGCAGTGCGCCTGGATGGTAATTTTTCCCATCACCGTCACGTTGGAGCGAAAGCAGTACCAACCCTTGGGGTTCGCGAGCCGGAGGGTGCTCTTGCCCAGGACGTTCACCGCCGGACGCACGAGAATCAGACTCGGCTTGGCAGTGACTTCCTCGTCCACGGCCGCCTTGCCGACGCCAAATACTTTCACCCCGGTGGAGAACACTTTATCCGGCGGCGTGCCTTTCGGGAACGGCGACTTGGCGCCCCAGGCGGCGATACATTGATTGATTGCCTCCTGGTCGCCGGCGTCGATCGCGGCGCACATTGGGGACACCGAAAGCAAAACCAGCGCGAGCAGCGTGCGGAACATTTCGTTCTCCATGGATCGGCGGTCGTGTAATGCTACTCCAGCGAGATACCGCTTGATGTTCTCCATCTGTTCCGGGAACGTTGGCCCCCTGTATTCATCTAATGTCTCAAGGCAAGCGAGAACCAGGGAGAAGCGTTGATTTCACAGGTATTGGCGGAACGGCCGCCGGACGATGCCGAGCTCGTGCGCCGAATTGCACAGGGTGACCAGCGCGCATTCGAAACTTTGATGCGGCATCACAACCGCATGCTTTATCGCATAGCGCGGTCGATACTCAAGAACGAGGCTGAAGCCGAAGACGCGGTGCAGGAGGCGTACCTCGCCGCTTACCGCAATATGGGCAGCTTCCGCGGCGGCTCGAAACTTTCAACCTGGCTCGGCCGCATCGTAATCAACGAGGCCTATGGGCGGCTGCGCAAGCAGAAGCGTGCGGCCATCATCGTCCCGTTCGACGCGCAGGAACGTGGCGAGCAGCGCATCCAGGAGGGCAATATGGTCGACGAGAAGACCGAGCAGCCGGAGGCCGCCGCCATGCGCGCCGAGCTGCGCCAACTTCTTGAACGCAAGATCGACGAACTGCCGGCACAATTCCGCACGGTGTTCATGCTTCGGGATGTGGAGGAGCTGACGGTCGAAGAAACCGCCGAATGCCTCGATGTGCCCGCGGCGACAGTGCGTACGCGTGCGTTCCGGGCGCGCGCTCTCCTGCGCGAATCGTTGGCGCAGGAAATCGATGTTGCTACCGTAAATGCCTTCGGTTTTGCGGGCGAGCGTTGTGATCGTATCGTTGCTGCCGTATTCGATCGACTGGGCTCGAGCGTCTGCAATATTTCAGCAGGAACGCCGGGAGAGCCGGCGTGAAATTTCACTTCATTTACCTTCGGAGGCAGTTCATGAAATCCTCGAGTATTGTTTGCATCAGCGCGTTGTTCCTTGCGGCAGGTAGCGCATTCGGACAGGGGGCGGCCCCCGCTGCTGCCGGTCCCACCGACCCGCAGATCGCGCACATTGTGGTGACGGCCAACGCGGTCGACATCGACGCCGGCAAGCTGGCCCGGACGAAGGGCACCAGCAAGGACGTCAAGGCCTTCGGCAAACAGATGGTGACTGACCACACCGGCGTCAATCAGCAGGCGGTCGCCCTGGTCACCAAGCTGAAGGTCACTCCCGAAGACAATCCCACCAGCCAGAGTCTCAAGGCCGGCGGCGCGGACAATCTCAAGAAGCTTAAGGGGCTGAAGGGGGCCGCATTCGACAAGGCCTACATCGACCACGAAGTGGTGTATCACGTGCAGGTGCTCGAGGCGATCGACAAGACCCTTGTCCCCAACGCCAAGAACGAGGAGCTGAAGGCATTGATCCTCAAGGTTCGGCCGGCCTTCGTTGCTCACCTGGAGCACGCGAAAATGATTCAGGGATCGCTCAAGTAATCGACGCGGTCAATCGTCGGATGAACACAATCAGAAGGTGGCACTTACCACGGCCGGCGCGATTGTTCGCGATCGCGGCGACCGTGGCATGGGGTGCCTTTGACATTGCCGGTGCCGCGAATGGCGCGGGCGCCGATGCAAAGCCCGCCGCTCGCACAGTGATCATCGATGGCGTCAAATACGAACCCGAATCGCTCACCGTCCAAAAGGGCGATGCGGTGGTATGGGTCAACAAGGACCCGTTTCCGCATACCGTTACGGCACCCGGCGCGTTCGACTCGCACAGCATCGCCGCGGGCGGCTCCTGGCGG
>JANMQL010000196.1:0-13364 GCA_031370475.1 Hyphomicrobiales bacterium
CCCGCAGGGAGCTTAGGCCGGTTTGACGGCCGTTGTCCAACCGGAAAGAACGCAGCTCAGTGCAGGATCTGGCTGAGGAACAGCCTGGTGCGCTCGCTCTTCGGGTTCTTGAAGAACTCGGCCGGCGAGTTCTGTTCGACGATCTGGCCCTGATCCATGAAGATGACGCGGTCGGCCACCTGGCGCGCGAAACCCATCTCGTGGGTGACGCACAGCATGGTCATGCCCGACTGGGCGAGATCGACCATCACCTCCAGCACTTCCTTGATCATTTCCGGGTCGAGCGCCGAAGTGGGCTCGTCGAACAGCATGATCTTGGGGCTCATGCACAAGGAGCGGGCGATCGCCACGCGTTGCTGCTGGCCGCCAGAGAGCTGGCCCGGATATTTCAGCGCCTGTTCGGGAATCTTGACGCGCGCGAGGTACTTCATCGCCAGTTCCTCGGCGTCCTTCTTCGGCATCTTGCGCACCCAGATGGGCGCCAGAGTGAGATTTTCCAAAACCGACAGATGCGGGAACAGGTTGAAATGCTGGAACACCATGCCGACCTCGCGGCGGACTTCGTCGATCTTCTTGAGGTCGTTGGTGAGCGGAATGCCGTCGACGACGATGTCGCCCTTCTGGTGTTCCTCCAGGCGGTTGATGCAGCGGATCAGCGTCGACTTGCCGGAACCGGACGGCCCGCAGACGACGATGCGCTCGCCCTTGTAGACGGTGAGATTGATGTCGCGCAGCACGTGAAATTCGCCGAACCACTTGTTCATGCCGGCGATATGGATCGCCACTTCATCGCTCGCCGTTTTTTTTGCGATTTTGGTCATGTGCCGTTACCTCTTGTGTCCGGTATGGAGCCGGCGCTCGATGAACATCGAATAGCGCGACATGGCGAAGCAGAAGGCCCAGAACATCAACGCCACCGTGAGATATCCCGTCGGCGTCGAACTCGGCGACGACCAGATCGCTTCCTTCAGACCGGTGCGGACGATGCCGAGCAGATCGAAAATGCCGATGATCGAGACCAGCGTGGTGTCGCGGAACAGGCCGATGAAGTTGTTGACGATGTTGGGAATGGAAATTTTCAACGCCTGCGGCAGGATGATCTTGCCCATCATCTGCCAATAGGAGAGGCCGAGCGCCATGGCGCCTTCATATTGGCCCTTGGGAATCGCCTGCAGCCCGCCGCGGATGGCTTCCGCCATATAGGCGGCGATGAAGATGATGACGACAATCAGCGCCCGCAGCAGCTTGTCGAAATTGACGCCCGGCGGCAGGAACAGCGGCAGCATCACCGACGACATGAAGAGCACGGTGATCAGCGGCACGCCGCGCCAGACCTCGATGAACACGATCGAGAACAGCCGCACCACCGGCATCTGCGACCGCCGCCCAAGCGCCAGCAGCACGCCGATCGGCAGCGATACCACGATGCCGGTGACGGCGATGACCAGGGTCACCGTCAGTCCGCCCCAGTTGGACGTTTCAACCGGCACCAGCCCGAAATTCACATCCAGAAGCAGCATGGCGGCCATCAGCCCGGCGGCGCCGATTGCCCAGTTCTTGACGGCCGAACCGGTCCCGCCCGCCATCGACACCGCGATGGACAGGAGTCCGGCCACCGCAACCAGCAAACCCGTAACCGCCGGAAGAACGGCGAGCGCAACACCAGCGATGGCGATAACCGGAGAGCTGATAAAAAACGAAACCAGCCAAAGCGGGATAGCCACGCCGGTCAGGGCCAGCGCCAGAAAGTTTCGCGATATACCCTCCTGCACGCCGAGGCTGGCCATTGGCAGCGCCACGGCCACCAACAGCAATAGTGCCGCAACCCGTGCGTAGGTCGCCATCTCGATGCCGAAATGACCGCCGGTCAGCAGGATGAGGGCGATCAGCGGATAGACGACCAGCAGGAACACGGCGTTCCAGAATTTGTAGGGAACCGACGGCATCATCATCGGCGCCAGCCCCATGACGCCGAGCAGGAAGCATAGATTCACCCGCCAGCGCTCCTCGATCGGGAAGAACCCGTAGATCCACTGCGGAAACTTGGCGGCAACCATGGGCCAGCATTGGCCGGCGTTTTCCCGGATGCAGGCCTCGCGATCGATGCCGGTCCATGTGGCCCGCAAGATCATCCAGTCGAACATGCCCCAGATCAGCCACAGGGCGAAGGCACCGAAGACGATCGTCAGGGCGCTGTGGAACGGCGAGGAAAACAGGTTCTTGAGCATCCAGCCGCGCAGCCCGGTTTCGCCTGACGGCGCCGGAAGCAGGGGCGCATCGTCGCGGCGGACAAAGGCAATGCCGGAAGCTTTCATGGCCATGGCCTATCGCTCCACCAGCTTCATGCGGGCATTGTACCAGTTCATGAACATGGAGGTGAGGAGGCTCAACGACAGATAGACCGCCATCCAGATGGCAACGATCTCGATGGCCTGTCCCGACTGGTTGAGAACCGTGCCGCCGGTCGCCACAATATCGGGATAGCCGATGGCGATGCCGAGCGAGGAATTCTTGGTCAGGCTCAAATAGCTCGAAGCCACCGGCGGGATGATGACCCGCATGGCCTGCGGAACGATCACCAGGCGCAGGGTGGCGCCATGGCGGAGGCCCAGCGCATGGGCCGCCTCCGACTGGCCGTGGCTTACCGCCTCGATGCCAGCCCGAACCGACTCGGCAATGTCGGCGCCGGTGTAAATGGCAAGCGCCAGCAACAGGGCAATCAGCTCAGGGGTGACCGTAAGACCGCCCTTGAAATTGAAACCGGCCAATTCCGGATAATCCCAGCTCAACGGGAATCCGGCGACTGCAAGTCCGATTAGCGGCAATCCGATGAACAGCGCCAGCGACGACCAGAACACCGGAAACGGCTGCCCGGTCGCCATCTGCCGCGCTTGGGCCCAGCGGCGCAGCAGCCAGATCAGCGCGATGGCCGCGATCAGTCCAACCAGCATCAGCCAGGCTCCCTCGCCGAATACCGGCTTGGGCATCATCAGGCCGCGGTTCGACAAGAACCAGCTATCGAGGAAATTGATCGCCACCTTGGGTCCCGGCAGCGGCTGCAGCACGGCGCCATAGAATAGGAACACCTGCAACAGCAGGGGCACGTTGCGGAAGAATTCGATGTAGCAGACGGCGATGCGCGAGACCACCCAGTTGCGCGACAGGCGCATGATGCCGATCAGGAAGCCGATGATGGTCGCCGCGACAATGCCGAGAATGGAAATGAGAATGGTATTGAGCAATCCCACCAGAACCGCGGTGCCGTAGCTCGACGCGCTGCTGTAGGGGATCAGCGACTGGATGATGTCGAAGCCGGCGGTCTTGCCGAGAAAGTCGTAACCCGAAGCAATATGGCGCGCCTTGAGATTGATGTAGGTGTTCTGGACGATGACGTAGAACAGGACGAAGACGATGGTCAGCAGTGCCAACTGCACGAAAATCGAACGGACCCTCGGATCGTTCCAGATAGATGTCCTTGGCCGCTCACGCGTGTCGATCGCGACGGTCATGTCTTGTCCTTCATCGCAGACGCATAGCGCCTGGCTCCCCTACGATCGCCGGTTTTCCGGTCTTTTTCCGTCAGACGAAAGATAAATAATAAAGTGCCCGGCCGGAGCCGGGCACCTGAAGGCGTTTAGCGGATGGGCGGCGCGTATTGCAGGCCGCCGGCGTTCCACAGGGCATTCTTGCCGCGCGCGATCTTGAGCGGCGTATTCATGCCGACATTACGCTCGAAGATTTCGCCGTAATTGCCGACCGCCTTGACGATCTGCACGACCCAGTCCTCCGAAACGCCCAGGCCGGTGCCGAAACCGGCAGCCGATCCGTCGGCGTTCTTGACACCGAGAATGCGCTGGATTTCCGGATTGGTGGTGGTTTTCGCCATCTCCTCGACATTGGCCTGGGTGATGCCGAATTCTTCCGCCGTCAGCAGGGCGAAGTAAGTCCACTTCGCCACATTGAACCAGGCGTCGTCGCCCTGGCGGACGACCGGGCCCAAGGGCTCCTTGGAGATGATTTCCGGCAACACGATGTGCTCGTCCGGATTGGCCAGCGCCAGGCGCTCGGCATAGAGGCCGGACTGGTCGGTGGTGAAGATATCGCAGCGGCCTTCTTCATAGGCCTTGCGCACTTCGTCGGAATTCTCGATGGCCACCACCTGATACTTCATGTTGTTAGCCTTGAAGTAATCGGCGAGGTTCAGTTCCGTCGTCGTGCCCGTCGCGGTGCACACCGTGGCGCCGTCGAGCTTGAGGGCGCTGTCGACGCCGAGCGACTTCTTCACCATGAAGCCCTGGCCGTCATAATACATGACGCCGGCGAACTTCAGGCCGAGCGAAGTATCGCGGCTCATGGTCCAGGTCGTGGTGCGCGACAGGATATCGACTTCGCCGGACTGTAGCGCCGTGAAACGTTCCTTGGCCGAGAGCGGCGTGAACTTCACCTTCGAGCCGTCGCCGAAGACGGCGGCGGCAACCGCGCGGCAATAATCGACGTCGAGGCCGGTCCAGTTGTTGTTGGCATCCGGCAGCGAGAAGCCGGCCAGGCCCTGGGTCACGCCGCATTGCACGAAACCCTTGGTCTTCACGTCATCGAGGGTGCCCGCGAATGCGGTGGTGGTGGCCAGCATGCCGGCCGCGGCGCCGAGCGCCCATGCGAGAACTTTGCGTTTCATATCTTACCTACTTTCTGAACTGCGCGGCTGCCCCGGATTGCGAGTCGCTCGCTGGAGACGGACCGCTGTTGGCTTTTGTCACTCCCTGGGGGCGTTCTTGTTCTCTTGTCACCCCGCTGGCTTTAGACAAGCCGGAAACGCGGGAGGGGTCAAGGAGAAAGCAACCGGAACGCCGCGTCCACACTGGCCATTATGACCGCCGCGGGCTTCGCCGGCCGGGCGATCATCACCACGGGAATCTTTGTTTCACGCGCGGCAATAAGCTTGGCGCGAGTCGCCTGGCCGCCGGCATTCTTGCTCACCACATGGGTGATGCGGTTTGCCGTCAGCAGTTCCCTTTCGCCGGCGACGGTGAAGGGCGGCCGCGCCAGAATGAGGTTCCATCGCGGCGGCAGTTCCTCCGTGGGCGCCTCGATCATGCGCATGATGCCGTGCAGGTCGGCCCGCGCCAGAAATGCCCCCGCCTCCTTGCGGCCGATGGTCAGAAACACGCGCGCCCCCGCGGGCAGCAGGGCAACGGCAGCCGCGACAGTCGCGGCGCCGATCCAACGATCTCCCTCTTCCGCCGCCCAGGCCGGACGTTCGAGCCGGTAGAGTGGCAAGCCACAGGCCTTCGCCGCCCCGGCGGCATGGCGTGACATCTGCGCCGCGAAGGGATGGGTGGCATCGATCAGGATTTTAAATCCGCCGTCGCGCAGATAGGCCGCAAGTCCTTGCGCTCCGCCGAAGCCGCCGCGCCTGACCTCGCCCTCCGGCAGATGCGGCGCCTGCGTGACCCCGGCCAGCGAGGTGACCACCCCATGCCCGGCATCGATCAGCCGGTTGGCGAGGGCGCGCGCTTCTCCCGTGCCGCCGAGGATCAGAATGCGCTTACCCGGCATGGCCGATAATCCCGCCGCCGCGCGACACGATCGCGATGTCGGGCGCGACCTCCGCGTCCCGCAGCACCTCGCGCGCCGTCGCCAGCGCCGCCGCCGCCACCCGCGATGCGAGATCGATGCCCGCCGCCATTTCGAGCACCTGCTGGGCCGTGTTGGCCGCCAGGATCTTTTCGCGCGGCAATTCCGGCAGCCGCCCGGCCAGCCACTCCATATCCACCTGGCTGCGCCCCGAATGCAGATCGAGGGCGCCCTGCGCCAGCTTCACCATCTTGCCGAAACCGCCGCCGATGGTGATGCGCGCGACCGGATGAGTTCGCAGATATTTGAGCAAGCCCCCGGCGAAATCGCCCATGTCGATCATCGCTTCCAGCGGCAGGCGGTAATGCGCCCGGACCGCGTCTTCCGAGGTCGAGCCGGTGCAGCCGGCGATGTGCCCGAGGCCCATGGCGCGGGCCACGTCGATGCCACGATGGATGGAGGCGATCCAGGCGGCGCAGGAAAACGGATTGACGATGCCGGTGGTGCCGAGGATAGACAGGCCGCCGAGGATGCCGAGACGCGGGTTCCAGGTTTTTTGCGCCAGCGCCTCGCCGCCCGGAATCGAGATTTCGATTTCGATATCGCCGCCGCCCAAGGCGGCGATTTCCTGTTCCATCATGCGGCGCGGCACCGGATTGATAGCGGGTTCGCCCGGCGCGATCGGCAGGCCCGGCTTCGTCACCGTGCCCACCCCAGGCCCGGCCTTGAAGCTGACGCCCTTGCCCCTGCGCCTGACCGTGGCGATCACCGTGCAGCCATGGGTGACATCCGGGTCGTCGCCCGCATCCTTGACGATGCCAGCCTGGGCCCAGCCCTCGCCCTTGCCCTCCAGCGCCAGGGCAAAGGCCGGCGTTTCGCCCTTGGGCAAGGTGATCGTCACCGGATCGGGGAAGCGGCCGGTCAGCAATGCCGTATAAGCCGCCTTGGTTGCCGCTGCCGCGCATGCGCCGGTCGTCCAGCCGCGCCTTAATTCACCCTCGGGCTTCTCACTTCGCATGACCCGACTGTATAAGAGAGCCATGAGCCGCGGACCAACAAAAACCATGGAGCACTGGGTGGGGGCCAAATCCGCCGCGACCGGCTTTGCCCGCCTCGACGCCGAGCCCTTCCCGGCCTTCGAGCCGGGCTGGGTGTGGCTGGTGGGCGCCGGACCCGGCGCGCCGGGCCTCATGTCGCTCCTCTGCTATCACGCCATGCAGACCTGCGACGTGGTGGTCTACGACGCGCTGGTCAATCCCGATATGCTGCGTTGGGTAAAGCTTGGCGCCGAACTCGAATATGCCGGAAAACGCGGCGGCAAGCCCTCGCCCGTTCAGCGCGATATTTCGCTCCGCCTCATCGATCTCGCCAAGGCGGGAAAGCGCGTACTCCGCTTGAAGGGCGGCGATCCCTTCATGTTCGGCAGGGGCGGCGAGGAAAGCCAGCACCTCGCCAAGGCCGGCATCCCCTTCCGCATCGTGCCGGGCATCACCGCCGGCGTCGGCGGCCTCGCCTATGCCGGCATGCCCGCCACCCACCGCGACACCAACCATTCCATCACCTTCCTCACCGGCCACGACGCCAGCGGGAAGATGCCCGCCAACGTGAACTGGCAGGCGGTCGCTGCCGCTTCGCCGGTCATCGTCATGTACATGGCTGTCAAAAATCTGGGCGGCATCGCGGCGGCTCTCATGGCGGCCGGCCGCCCGCCCGGAGAGCCCGTCACCATTGTCTCCAATGCCTCGCTGCCGCACCAGCTCGTGCAGGCAACGACGCTGGCCGAAGCGGGCGCGTTCGTCGCCGCCAGGGAGCCGCCCACACCGGCAATCGTCGTGGTCGGCCATGCCGCCGATTGGCGCGACATGCTCGACTGGTACAAGGGCGCGCTGCGGGAGAATCCGATTGGCTAAAGCCGTGGTCATTGCCGCGCCCGCCTCCGGCAGCGGCAAGACATTGCTGACCCTTGGCCTGTTGCGCGCCCTGCGCAACCGCGGACTTAGGGTCGCTTCCGCCAAGGTCGGCCCCGACTACATCGATCCTCGTTTTCACGAGGCCGCCAGCGGCCGGCCTTGCTTCAATCTCGATCCCTGGGCCATGGGCCGGAACCACAGTGTTGCCCTTCTCGCCGCCCTTTCGGCCGATTGCGATCTCATCGTCATCGAAGGCGTCATGGGGCTTTTCGACGGCCCCCAGGGTGCCCGCGGCTCGACCGCCGATCTCGCCGAGGACTTGGGGCTCCCCGTGCTGCTGGTCGTCGATGCCAGCCACCAATCGCAATCGATCGCCGCCCTGGTCCATGGCTTTGCCACCTATCGCCCATCGGTGAATCTCGCCGGCGTCATCCTCAACCGCGTCGCCAGCGACCGCCACGAGGCGATCCTGCGCCTGGCCCTCGGTCCGCAGATGATCGGCGCGCTGAGGCGCAGCAATTCGCTCAATCTCCCGTCCCGCCACCTCGGATTGGTGCAAGCCGAGGAACATCAAGAGCTTGAAAGCTTTATCGAAACCGCCGCATCAGCGGTTGCACGTGAAACAAATCTTAACTCTTTGTTAACCATTGCATCGGAAGTCTCTGGCGAATCAGTGATTCGCGGCGGCCTGCCGCCCTTGGGCCAGCGCCTGGCCGTGGCCCGCGATCAGGCCTTCGCTTTCGCCTATGCGCATCTGTTGCACGAGTGGCGGAAAGCCGGGGCCGAAATCCTGCCCTTCTCGCCGCTTGCCAATGAAGCCCCGGCACCGGACGCCGATGCCATCTTCCTGCCCGGCGGCTATCCGGAACTCCATGCCGGCCGGCTCGCCGCCAATTGCAAATTCCTCGACGGTCTCCGGGCGGCACCGGGGCCGGTCTATGGCGAATGCGGCGGCTTCATGGTCCTGGGCGAAAACTTGATCGACAAAGATGGCAAGTCCCACGCCATGGCCGGCCTCTTGCCTTTGGCCACAAGTTTCGCCGCCCGCAAGCTCAGCCTCGGCTATCGCCAATTGCAGCCGCTTCCCGGCGCGCCGTGGAACCGGTCCCTGCGCGGCCATGAATTCCACTATTCGACCGTCGCGGCCGAAGGCACCGCCGACCGGCTCTTCGCCGCCAAGGATGCGGCGGGCAACGATCTGGGCGCCATCGGCCTGCGTCGCGGCCATATCATGGGTTCCTATGCCCATGTCATCAGCGAGGCACCATGACGGCCCGCGCCATCATGCTGATGGGCACCGGCTCCGATGTCGGCAAATCGCTGATCGCCGCCGGCCTGTGCCGCGCCTTCGCCGATCGCGGCCTCAAGGTCCGGCCGTTCAAGCCGCAGAACATGTCCAACAATGCCGCCGTCACCGTCGATGGCGGCGAGATCGGCCGCGCCCAGGCGCTGCAGGCCCGCGCCGCCCGCATCGATCCGACGGTTCATATGAATCCAATTCTGCTCAAGCCCGAGACCGAGCGCGGCGCCCAGGTGATCGTCCAGGGCCGCCGCCATGCCACCATGACGGCCCGCGATTATTTCGCCAATCGCAGCCAGTTCCTGCCCGCCATTCTCGACAGTTTCCGAAAACTCGCGGGTGAAGCCGATCTGATCATCGTCGAGGGGGCCGGCAGCCCGGCGGAAGTCAATCTCCGCGATGGCGACCTCGCCAATATGGGTTTCGCCGCCGCCGCCCAAGTCCCCGCCTTGCTGATCGGCGACATTCACCGCGGCGGCGTCATTGCGTCGATCATCGGCACTTTCGCGGTTCTGCAGCCGGCCGACCGCAACCGGATAAAAGGATTCCTGATCAATAAGTTCCACGGCGATCCGGCACTATTTTCCGAAGGACGGAAATTTCTGGAGCGCGAAACCGCCACTCCCTGTCTTGGCGTCGTCCCCCATTTCCCGGCGGCCATGAAACTTCCGGCCGAAGATGCAGTGGTATTGGAACAAATGCTCATAAACGATTCTGGTAATTGCAGAATTTGCGTTCTGCGCCTGCCGCGCATCGCCAATTTCGACGATCTCGATCCCCTGCGGCTGGAACCGGGTGTCAGCGTCCGGTTCATCGGGCCGGGAGAGGCCATTCCCGGCGATGCGCGGCTGGTGATTATCCCCGGCTCCAAATCCACCATCGCCGATTTTGCAGCGCTCCGCGCCCAAGGCTGGGACATCGATCTTGCGGCCCATGTCCGCCGGGGCGGCCATGTGCTGGGCCTGTGCGGCGGCTACCAGATGCTCGGCCGCCGCATCCACGATCCCCACGGCCTCGAAGGCCCAAGGGGCTCGGTCGATGGCCTGGGCCTCTTGGACGTGGAAACCACGCTTCTGGCCGGCAAGACCTTGACCCGCGTCAGCGCCACCCATGGTCTGAGCGGCGCAGCAATCACCGGCTATGAAATCCATCTCGGCCAAACCACCGGCCCCGATTGCGCCCGGCCCTTTGCCCATATCGGCAGTGCACCCGATGGCGCCATGAGCGCCAATGGCCGAGTGATGGGGACCTATATTCATGGCTGCTTCGCCGGCGACGAATTCCGCCGTGCCTTTCTCGCCACACTTGGCGCCACGGCCGGGAGCTTCGCCTTCGATGCCGAGATCGAGCGCACCCTGGATGAGCTTGCCGCGCATCTTGCGGACCATGTCGACCTCGACCGCATCCTGGCCCTGGCTGGTCCTATCTGATGTGGCCCTTCCCCACTTTCGCCGCTGCCGCACTGGCTCTCATCGTCGAGCGCTGGACCGGCTATCCCAAATCCATCCACGACCGCATCGGCCATCCGGTCGAATGGTTGGGCAGGCTCGTTGCCATGCTCGATCTCCACTTCAATGCCGCCGAAGCGAGGCCCCTCGAAGGCAAGGCCCGCGGCGCGCTGGCCCTGGCGCTGCTGCTTGCCGCCGCCTTCATCCCCGCTTGGCTTGCAAGCAATGTTCTTGCCGCACTTCCCCTGGGCTGGATCGTCGAGGCGCTGATTGCAACCGCCTTCATCGCCCAGCATTCGCTGCGTGCCCATGTGCGCGCCGTCGCCGATGGCCTCGGCCTCTCTCTCGCCGAAGGCCGCAAGGCGGTTGCCCACATCGTCGGCCGCGATCCGGCGCAGCTCGATGAATCGGGTGTTACCCGCGCCGCCCTCGAAAGCCTGGCCGAGAATGCCTCCGACGGCATCGTCGCCCCCGCCTTCTATTATGCCCTTTTCGGCCTGCCCGGCCTTGTTCTCTACAAGGCCATCAACACGGCGGATTCGATGATCGGTCATAAATCCGAGCGTTACCTGCACTTCGGCTGGGCCGCGGCGCGCCTCGACGATCTCGTCAATCTGCCCTGCTCCAGGCTTGCGGGCCTGCTGTTCGCCGGTGCCGCAGGATGGCATCAGGCGGAACATTGCAAGACGGCGCTCGCGGCCATGTGGCGCGACGCGCCGAAACATGTGTCCCCCAATGCCGGCTGGCCGGAAGCTGCCCTTGCATCGGCACTCGGCATCAAGCTCGGCGGCCCGCGCTCCTATGCCGGACGCAAAGTCGACCTCGCCTGGATGGGCGACGGACGCTCCGATCTCGACCGCGGCGATATCCGTGCCGGCCTCAAGCTTTACGGCCGCGCGATGACTTTACTTTTCTTGCTGGCGCTGGTCGGCGCGATCCTCTTTTGAGAATGACCGGCAGGCCGGCGGCGATGAACACCACCTCATCGGCGATTTCGGCGAGACGCTGATTGGCGAGGCCCTGTTCGTCGCGGAAGGCCCGCGCCAGGGCATTCTCCGGCACGATGCTCAGACCCACCTCATTGGAGACGATGACGGCTTGCGCCTTCGTTTTTTTCAATGCCTCGCACAGCGCCGCCACTTCCGCCCGCACGTCGCGGCCATGATGCATGAGATTGCCGATCCACACGGTGATGCAGTCGATGAGGATGAACTCCCCCGTCCCGTCACCCCGGCGAAAGCCGGGGCCCATGGCTACGGTGGATTCCGGCTTTCGCCGGAATGACGGATTGTGGAAAGCGGAGACCAAATCAATGGGCGCTTCAATCGTGTTCCAACCCTCGCCCCTCTGTTTGCGATGCCGCGCGATGCGCTCGTGCATCTCATCGTCGATGGCTTCCGCCGTGGCGATATAAGTCTTGGCGCCCCTGTGCTTCTGCGCCAGCGTCTCGGCGTAACGGCTCTTGCCCGAGCGGGCACCGCCCAGAATGAAAGTGATACGGCTCACCGCTGCACCGGCGGAATGCGGGCGATGAAATGGCCGCGCATGCGGTCAGGCCAGGTGCGGAACGGCACCTCGCCCGCTTCCGTCGCGCCATGCAGATCGAACCAGGCGAGAATGGCTTCCGCCTGGGCCCGCTCCGGCGCATGGCCGCCGGTCAAATAGCTGAAGCGCCGATCGTCGCGGAAGATGACGCTGCAATGGCGGGTGCAGTTCCACAGGCAGGCCTGGGTCTCGATCGCCACATCCACCCGGCCCTTCTCCCGCAGCACATCCCGCATGTGGGCGATCAGGCTCTCGCCGCCGCTGCGCCCGTCCGGCCCCGTCTTCTCGGCCGCCGAATGCCGGCAGGTGGTGCAAAAAACCATGGATCGCATGATGCTTGGACGGGCCGTTCACCGGTTGCTAAGAATGCCGTTCTCATTGTAGGCAAAGCTTGGGCCTGTCAACGCGCATGAAACCGGCATGAAATTCGACCGCATCGCCTTCCTCGCCTCGGATTCGCCCGAAGCCCGCAAGGCCCTTGGCCGCCTGGCGAAGCGCCATGGCAATGCCGATCCGGCCCGCGCCGATGTCGTGGTGGCGCTCGGCGGCGACGGCCACATGCTGCAGACCCTGCACCGCTTCGTTTCCACCGGCATGCCGATCTACGGCATGAACCGGGGCTCCGTCGGCTTCCTGATGAACGATTATGAGGAAGGCCGGCTGCCGGAAAGATTGCAGGCGGCGGAATTGACCGTCATCCGCCCGCTCAAGATGCAGGCCGTCGACGAAGCCGGCAAGAGCCACCGGGCCATCGCCTTCAACGAAGTATCGATGCTGCGCCAGCGTTACCAGGCGGCCAAGCTGAAGATTGCGGTCGACGGCAAGACCAGGATCGAGGAGCTGATCTGCGACGGCGTGCTGCTGTCGACGCCGGCGGGCTCCACCGCCTATAATCTCTCCGCCCACGGACCGATCCTGCCGATCGAATCCGCGCTTCTGGCCTTGACGCCGATCAGCGCCTTCAGACCCAGGCGCTGGCGCGGCGCCGTCCTGCCGCACAATGCCAAGGTGACGGTAACGGTGCTCGAACCGGAAAAGCGCCCGGTCGCCGCCGTCGCCGATCACGTTGAAGTCCGCCATGTGCGCGAGGTCGTCATCGCCGAGGACCGCAAGCGCTCGGTCAAAATCCTCTTCGACCCCGGCCACAGCCTGGCCGAGCGGGTGCTCAACGAGCAATTCCGGCTTTAAGAGTCTTATGGAACTTCGCATCCCAACCCGTCACCCCGGCGAAAGCCGGGGTCCATGGCAGGCGTGGATTCCGGCTTTCGCCGGAATGACGAAACTTGGAAATCGGATAGTCAACCTCGACTGGAAAGGCTTTAGGCGGCCCGGACGATATCGGCCTTGAGGCGCTTGGCGATGACGCGCACCCGGTCCTCGGCGAAGCGGGCGATGAATTCCAGATGCTTGGCGCGCTCCTTTACCGGCATCGATTCATAGTGCGTCATCAATATCTCGATGAGCTTCCTGCCGAAAGCCTCCGGGTCGAGATCGATGCCCTCTTCCGCCGCCTCGATGGTCGCATCGCAGGCCGCCCGCAGAATGCCGAAGCAGCTCTGCGGCAGACCCGATTTTGCATGCAGCGAC
>JANMQL010000198.1:0-9662 GCA_031370475.1 Hyphomicrobiales bacterium
GATCACGCACACCACGTTGTTGTCGCGCCCGCGCAGGTCGCGCGCCACCGCCATGCCGAGGCCGGCCGAAACCGAGGTCGAGCTGTGGGCGGCGCCGAATGTGTCGTAGTCGCTCTCGCCGCGGCTGGTGAAGCCGTAGAGCCCGTCGCGCTGGCGGATGCGGCGGATCGCGCCGCGCCGCCCGGTCAGGATCTTGTGCGGGTAGGTCTGGTGGCCCACGTCCCAGACGATACGATCCTCGGGCGTGTTGAAGACGTAATGCAGCGCCACGGTGAGTTCGACCACGCCGAGCCCCGCCCCGAAATGGCCGCCCGAGATGGCCGCGGCGTCGATGGTTTCGGCCCTCAATTCGGCGGCAACTTGGAGCAGTTGCGCCGGCGCCAGAAGCCGCAGATCGGCCGGCGACTGGATCGTATCGAGAAGCGGCGTTGCGATGGACATGCGAACTCACGACAGCCCGCGCGGGGCCGGAAATTGAAATTGGCGGCTTACTTAGGCGCTGGCCCCGGCCTTCGCAAACCCTTTGTCCGTGACCTTAAGACAGACCCCAGATCTTCACAAGGTTTACGCGAAAGGGGACAAGCGTAAGGCCCGATGCTATGGTGCGCCCCGTCAACCCGCCTGTCTGGGGCCATTGGCCGTTATCGGAGGGGCGAAAACACAGGGAGTGGAAAAGAATGAACATGCAATTCAAGTCATGGCTCGCCGGCACAACGATGCTGGCGATGACCGCCACCGGCGCCTTCGCCGAAACCGTTCTCAATCGCGGCAATTCCGCCGATCCGGAATCGCTCGATCCGCACAAGACCTCGACCGTTTATGAAGCCAATATTCTGCGCGACTTGTTCACCGGCCTGACCGCTCAGGACGCCAAGGCCGAGGTCATTCCCGGCGCCGCGGAAAGCTGGACCGTGTCGCCGGACGGCAAGACCTATACCTTCAAGCTCCGCGCCGGCGGCAAGTGGTCCGACGGCTCGCCGGTCACCGCCAACGATTTTGTATTCTCCTGGCGCCGCCTCGTCGATCCGGCGACCGCCGCCGAATATGCCTATATGCTGTCGCCCGTCGTCAATGCCGACGACATCACCGCCGGCAAGAAGAAGCCGGAGGAATTGGGCGTCAAGGCCATCGACGACATGACCTTCGAAATGACGCTCAATGCGCCAACTCCCTACATCCTCGAGATGCTGACCCATCAGGCCACCTACGCCGTCAGCAAGGCCAACGTCGAAGCCAAGGGCGCCGATTTCACCAAGCCGGGCAATCTCGTGTCCAACGGCGCCTATACGCTCGCCGAATTCGTGCCCAACGACCACATCAAGCTGGTCAAGAATGCCAATTTCTTCGATGCCGGCAATGTCAAGATCGACACCATCAACTATATCCCGACCGAGGACCGCTCCACCGCCGTGAAGCGCTTCGAAGCCGGGGAACTCGACCTCAACGACGACATCCCGACCGAACAGCTTGCCGATCTCAAGGCCAAATTCGGTGACCAGATCAAGATCGGGCCCTATCTCGGCACTTACTATTATGTCTTCAAGATTCCGAAGGCGCCGTGGGACAATGTCAAGCTCCGCCATGCCATCTCCGAGGCCATCGACCGCGATTATCTCGCCGAGAAGGTCTGGCAGAACACCATGATCCCGGCCTATTCCTTCGTGCCGCCAGGGATCAGCGGCTACGAGACGCGCACCACGGACTACAGCGAAATGTCGCAGATCGACCGTGAGGACGCCGCTAAAAAAACTCTCGAGGAACTGGGCTATGGCCCCGACAAGCCGCTCAAGATGGAAATCCGCTACAACACCTCGGAGAACCACAAGAACACCGCCGTGGCGATCCAGGAACAGTTGAAGCCGCTGGGCATCGAGGTGACGCTGCTCAACACCGACACCAAGACCCATTACGGCCATCTCGAGCAGCACGGCGATTTCGACATCGCCCGGGCCGGCTGGATCGCCGACTACAAGGACCCGGAAAATTTCCTGGCCCTGTGCAAGACCGGCACCGGCAACAACTATTCGGAATATTCCGACAAGGACTATGACGCTCTCATGGCCAAGGCGGCCGCCGCCGCCGATCCGGCCGAGCGCATGAAAGATCTCTCCGATGCCGAGGCGATCGGCGTCGCCCGCGACCTTTGCGTGGTGCCGCTGCTCTATTACGGCTTTCACAACATCGTCTCGAGCAAGATCAAGGGCTGGGAGGCCAACGTCATGGACGTTCATCCCACCCGCTTCATGAGCAAGGAATAGTCCGTAAACGGATAAAGGCCGTCTCCGTTAGCGCGGGGACGGCCGCTTCCGGGCTTGTGAGACGCTCATGCTGCGCTATGTATTCCGGCGATTTCTGACCGCAATCCCGACGCTCTTCCTGATCGTCACCATCTCGTTTTTCCTGATGCGCGTGGCGCCGGGCGGTCCGTTCAATCAGGAAAAAGGCTTGAACCCCGTCATCAAGGCCAATCTCGAGCGCGTCTATCATTTGAACGAGCCGCTGTGGCAGCAGTATCTTCTTTACCTGAACAATCTGCTCCATGGCGATTTCGGCCCCAGCTACGTCTCACCCGATTTTACCGTGGCGGAACGCTTTGCCGACGGGCTTCCTATATCCATCCAGCTGGGCAGCGTGGCGCTAATCTTGGCGCTGTTCATCGGCGGAATACTCGGCATCGTCGCCGCGCTTTACCAGAACCGGGGCGCCGACTATGCGGTCATCGCCACCGCCACGGCGGGCTCGACCATCCCCACCTTCGTTATCGCGCCCCTGTTCCAACTTTTCTTCGCCCTCACCCTCTCCTGGTTCCCGGTCGGCGGCTGGGGCGACGGGGCCCTGGTCAACAAGGTGGGGCCGATCCTGACCCTGATGCTGCCGCAGCTTGCCATCGTTGCCCGGCTGATGCGCGGCTCGATGATCGAAAGCCTGCACTCGCACCATATCAGAACGGCGCGCGCCCTCGGTCTTTCGGATTATTCGGTGATCGTCCGCCATGCCCTGCGTGGCGCGCTGCTGCCGATCATTTCCTATTCCGGTCCCGCCGCGGCGGCGCTGCTGACGGGTTCCATCATCGTCGAGTCGATATTCCAGATTCCCGGCGTCGGCCGCGAGTTTGTTCTCGCGGCACTCAACCGCGACTACACCATGGTCATGGGCACCGTGGTGGTGATCGCGCTGTTCATAATCCTGTTCAATCTCATCGTCGACATTCTCTATGCCGTCGTCGATCCGCGGGTGCGCTATGACTGACGCCGCCGCTCCCGCCGTTGGCCGTTCGCTCTGGGCCGATGCTTGGTCGCGCCTCAAGGCCAACCGCGCCGCCACGGTGAGCGGCATCTATCTGATCCTGATGACGCTGGTCTGCGTGGCGGGCCCGTGGTTCACGCCCCATGCGTTCACCACCATCTACCAGGACTACAATCGCGTCCCGCCCAGCCTCTCGGCCTACCCAAGGCCCGACATGATCGATCTCGCCGTCATCGATGCGGTGCGCCGGGCTCGCGTCGAGCTGGCCGGCTGGGAGGAGAAGGACGGCAAGATATTGATCGCCGTCACCTCGGCCAAGCCCATCGACGAGCGCATGACCCGCTATATCGACCGCTCCAGCGTCTTCGAGAACTCGCAGATCGCCGAGAAATCGCCGGACGGCCTCAGGCTCACCGTCAGCACCGGTATCGAATGGAAATATTTCTTTTTCGGCACCGACAATTCCGGCCGCGATCTCCTGACCCGAACGCTCATTGCCGGCCGCGTCTCGCTCGCCATCGGATTGCTTGCCGGTCTCGTCGCCGTAGTGATCGGCGTGCTTTATGGCGCCACCGCCGGCCTGATCGGGGGCAAGACCGACGAAGTGATGATGCGTGCCGTCGACATCCTCTACTCGCTGCCCTTCATATTTTTCGTCATCATGCTGGTGGTGTTCTTCGGCCGCAATTTCGTGTTCATGTTCCTCGCCGTCGGCGCGGTCCTCTGGCTCGACATGGCCCGCATCGTGCGCGGCCAGGCTCTATCCATCAGGCGGCAGGAATATGTCCAGGCGGCGGAAGCCCTGGGCGTCGGCCAGGCCGGTATCCTGATCCGCCACGTGGTGCCCAATCTCCTGGGCCCGGTCGTCATCTACATGACGCTCCTGGTGCCGCAGGTGATTATTCTCGAAAGCTTCCTGTCCTTCTTGGGCCTCGGCGTGCAGGAGCCCATGTCGAGCTGGGGCGTCTTGATCTCGCAAGGCGCCAAGAACATTCCCGGCGCCAATTGGCTGCTCGCTTTCCCTTCCTTCTTCCTCACCACCACGCTGTTCGCGCTGAACTTCATCGGCGACGGATTGCGCGATGCCCTCGACCCCAAGGACCGCTGACATGGCCGAGCCGATCTTTTCCCTCGCCGACGTCAAGGTGCGCTTCCGCACCCTCGATGGCGTGGTCGAGGCGGTAAAGGGCGTGAATCTTCATGTGAGCGCCGGCGAGACGGTTGCAATCGTCGGCGAGTCGGGCTCCGGCAAGAGCCAGTTGGTGATGGCGGCCATGGGCTTGCTGGCCTCCAACGGCGAGGCCACCGGCACCGCTTCCTATCGCGGCACCAATATTCTGGGACTCGCCAAATCCGAACTCAACACCATCCGCGGCCGCAAGATCACCATGATTTTCCAGGAGCCGATGACCTCCCTCGATCCGCTCTATACGATCGGCAACCAGATCGTCGAACCGATCATGCGCCACCAGAATATCGGTGCCGTGGCCGCCCGGGCCCGCGCCATCGACATGCTGAAATTGGTGAGCATCACCGAGCCCGAGCGCCGCATGGGCTCCTACCCCCACGAGATGTCGGGCGGCCAGCGCCAGCGCGTCATGATCGCCATGGCGCTCGCCAACGATCCCGACCTATTGATCGCCGATGAGCCGACCACCGCGCTTGACGTCACCATCCAGGCGGAAATTCTTGAGCTCATGGCCGGCCTGCAGCAGCGCCTCGGCATGGGCATGATCTTCATCACCCACGATCTCAACATCGTCCGCCGCATTGCCCACCGCGTCTATGTCATGCGTTATGGCGAAGTGGTGGAGGAGGGCGAGACCGCCGCGATCTTCAAGAAGCCGAAGCATCCCTATACCAAGGCACTCCTCGAAGCCGAGCCAACCGGCCGCAAGGCGCCGCCCGCCGCCAATGCGCCGAAAATTCTCGACGGCACCGATATTCGCGTCACCTTCAAGATCGGCGGCGGCTTCCTGGCGGGCCCGCCCATCTATCTCAAGGCGGTGGACCGCGTCTCGGTGACGCTCCGCCGCGGCCAGACCATCGGCATCGTCGGTGAGTCGGGCTCGGGAAAATCGACGCTGGCCCGGGCGCTGTTGCGTCTCCTGCCTAGCGAAGGCGCCATCCATTTCGACGGCCGTGACATTGCCCACCTCGACCGCGAGGCCATGCGGCCGCTACGCCGCCAGATTCAGGTCGTGCTGCAGGATCCTTTCGGCTCCCTCAGCCCGCGCATGACCTCGGGCCAGATCGTCACCGAGGGCCTCCTGGTGCATGAGCCGTCGATTTCCTCCAAGGAGCGCGATCTCCGCGCCGTCCGCGCCTTCGAGGAAGTGCAGCTCGATCCGGCGTTGCGCAATCGCTACCCGCACGAATTCTCCGGCGGCCAGCGCCAGCGCATCGCCATCGCCCGCGCCATTATTCTCAAGCCCAAGGTGGTGGTGCTCGACGAGCCGACTTCGGCGCTCGACCGCCAGGTGCAGAAGCAGATCGTCGAGCTGCTGCGCGATCTGCAAAAGGCCAACGATCTTTCCTATCTGTTTATCAGCCACGATCTTGCCGTGGTCCGCGCCATGGCCGATCACATTCTGGTCATGAAGGATGGGAAACTGGTGGAAGAGGGCTCCCCCGACCGGGTCATGGACCATCCGCGCGAGGATTATACCAGGCGCCTGATGGCTGCCGCCTTCGCCCCCTGATGCGCACCCGCGTCAAGATTTGCTGCATGGCCTCGATCGCCGAAATGCGCCTGGCGGTGGCCCATGGCGCCGATTGCGTGGGGCTCGTCGGCGACATGCCGTCCGGCCCCGGTATCATCTCCGGCACTCTGGCCCGCGATATCGTCCGCGCCGCGCCGCCGGGCATTTCCACCGTCCTGCTGACTTCGCGCACCGAGGCCCAGGACATCGCCGGTCACGTCGCCTATTGCGGCGTCAATACCGTACAGATCGTCAATCACATCGATCCCGCCGTGCATGAGCAGCTCGAGCAATTGATCCCGGCGGTGCGCCGCCTGCAGGTTGTCCACGTCGAGAACGGCGAGGCCCTGCACCTCATTCCGTATTACGAGAACCGCGTTCACGGCTTCCTGCTCGATAGCGGCCGGCCCAAAGCCACCGTCCCCGAGCTCGGCGGCACCGGCCGCACCCATGACTGGGCGGTCAGCGCCGAATTCGTCCGCCGCTCGCCGCTCCCGGTGTTCCTGGCCGGCGGCCTCAATCCGGCTAATGTCGCGGCAGCGATCCGCCAGGTCCGGCCCTATGGCGTCGATCTCTGCTCCGGCCTGCGCTCGCCGCTTTTGCTCGACGAATCAAAGCTCAAAGCCTTTATGGCGGCGGTCGAATCCGCTGCCGCTTGAAGTCCGATTGCCAAGCCTGCGTGGTCTGTGCCATAAGTCTTCCCATGTGCTACCACATGACAGCATCCGGCGACCTGCTCCACGTTTGGACCCGTACCGTCCACGACGATGTGATGCTCAATTGCGCCCGCATCGGTTTCAAGCCGTAGCACCCGTCTCCTGAACTGTGTCCGCCCGGGTTCGCCCGAACCTTCGCCGTGCCGCATTCCGTTGGAGATCATTATGACCGTTCACGCCAAGAACATTAACGTCGCCGAGATCGTGCAACACGATATCGCGCATCATTTTCACCCCTTTACCGATCACAAAACCTTCCACGCCGAAGGCGGCCCCAGGGTCATGACCCAGGCCGACGGCATCTGGATCTGGGATGCCAACGGCAACAAACTCATGGACGCCATGGCCGGCCTCTGGTGCGTCAATGTCGGCTACGGCCGCAAGGAACTGGCCGAGGCGGCCTACCGCCAGATGCTCGACCTTCCCTATTACAACACCTTCTTCAAGACCACGACGGTACCGGCGACCGAACTGGCGGCGAAGATTTCCTCGGTCATGCCGAAACGCTTCCAGCACATCTTCTTCACCAATTCCGGTTCGGAAGCCAACGACACCATCGTCCGCTTCGTCCGCCATTACTGGAAGCTCAAGGGCAAGCCCTACCGCCAGCATTTCATCGCCCGCAGGCGGGGCTATCACGGCTCGACCCTGGTCGCCGCCAATCTCGGCGGCATGGCCGGCATGCATGAGCAGGGCGGCACTCTGCTGCCTGGCTTCCATCATGTGCAGCAGCCCCACTGGTTCGATTTCGGTGGCGACAAGACGCCGGAACAATTCGGCCTCGAGGCCGCGGCCGAAGTCGAGAAGAAGATTCTCGAAGTCGGCCCCGAAAACGTCGCCGCCTTCATCGGCGAGCCGATCCAGGGCGCCGGCGGCGTTCTGATCCCGCCGTCGACCTATTGGCCGGAAGTTCAGAAAATCTGCCGCAAATACGGCGTGCTGATTATTTCCGACGAAGTCATCTGCGGTTTCGGCCGCACCGGCAATTGGTGGGGCTTTGAGACCATGGGCTTCGAGCCCGACATCGTGCCGATGGCCAAGGGCCTGTCCTCGGGCTATCAGCCGATTGGCGCCGTCGCCTTCGCCGACCACATCGTCAAGGATTTCTTTGCGCTTGGCGGCGAATTCTACCACGGCATGACCTATGCCGGTCATCCGGTCGCCTGCGCCGTGGCGCTCAAGAACATCGAGATCATCGAGCAGGAAAAACTGGTCGAGCGGACCCGCGAGCTTGGCCCCTATTTCAGCCAGGCGCTGGCCAGCCTGGGCGATCACCCGATCGTCGGCGAAACCCGTTCCGTGGGTTTGATCGGCGCCATCGAATTGTGCCGCGACAAGAAGACCCGCGAACGCTTCAAGGAGCCGGGCCGGGTCGGCGGCAAATGCCGCGATCATTGCTTCAAGAACGGCCTGATCATGCGCGCCTGCTGGGACACCATGGTGCTGTCGCCGCCGTTGGTGATCGGCAAGAAGGAAATCGACGAACTGGTCCGTCTCGCCCGGGTGGCTCTCGACGCCACCTACAAGGACTTCAGGAGCGAGGTGGCCTAGGACTTGCTGCGAATTGAGTTGAATGCCGCCCCGGGACGATTAACCTTAAAGCCCAGGCGGTTTCAGCCGATAACCGGTGCCGGAGAACAGAGCCGAAGCCCACGGCGCTACAACATGACAAGGAGAGGAATATCATGACTGTCTATCGCCCCCGCTTCAGTCCGTCCCGCCGCGCCGTGCTCAAGGGCACCGGCGCCGTGGTTGCCGGGCTCACCTTCCTGCCGCGCTTCTCCCTCGCCGACGAGGAGAAGAAGCTCAATTTCTACAATTGGGATACCTATATCGGCGAACACACCCTGGCCGATTTCTCCGCCGCCACCGGCATCGAGGCCAAGATGGACCTCTTCGCCGACAACGACGAGCTCTTCGCCAAGCTCAAGGGCGGCAACCCCGGCTATGACGTGATCGTGCCGACCAACGACAATCTCGAGCGCATGATCAAGGCCAACATGGTGATGGAGATCGACCACGCGAAGATCCCCAACATGGCCAATATCGACAAGCCGTTCCAGGACGCCGCCTTCGATCCGGGCCGCAAGCACTCGATCCCCTATATGTGGGGCACCCTCGGCATCGGCTACCGCAAGTCGAAGATCGAGGGCCCTGTCGATAGCTGGAAAATTCTGCTCGACAGCGACAAGTATTCCGGCCGCATCTCGCTGCTCGGCGATGCCCAGAATGTCATCGGCGTGGCGCTCAAATATCTCGGCTACTCCTTCAACTCGACCAATCCGGCCGAACTGAAGAAGGCCGAGGAGCTCTTGATCGCCCAGAAGAAGCACGTCAAGGTCTTCGCCCCCGACAACGGCCAGGATCTGCTCGCCGCTGGCGAAGTCGATGCCTGCGAGGAGTGGAATGGCGACATCATCCAGGTGATGAAGGAGGACAACGACCTGAACTATGTGGTCCCCACCGAGGGCTCGCTGGTTTGGCAGGATACCATGGCGATCCCAACCGGCGCGCCGCATCCCAACAACGCCCACGCCTTCCTCAACTACATCCTCGACGCCGAGGCCGGCAAGCACATCGCCGACACCATCCAATATGCCACGGCGAATGCCGCGGCCAAGGCGCTGATGGACAAATCCTACACCGAAAACACGGCGATCTTCCCGTCGCCGGAAGTCGTCGCCAAGTGCGAGCCCGCCCTCTATCTCGGCGAGGAGGTGACCAAGATGCGCGACGAGACCTGGACCCGCATCCAGGCGGCGTAAGCCGATCCATGACACCTGGCGGGCGGCGCGTTGAAGCGCCGCCCGTTCTGCGACTGCATATGGGAGTAGCGATCGCCTAATGGCCCTGACCAACCTCAAGCCCCCGGAAATCCGCGCCGACATGCTGCGCGGTTTCGTCAAGTCCGTGCACGGCATCGACGGCGTCTGGACGCGGCTCGATGGCGAGCGCGACCAGAATTTCCGCATCGTCGAGGCATCCGGCGCAAGCTGGG
>JANMQL010000242.1:0-2149 GCA_031370475.1 Hyphomicrobiales bacterium
GGCATTGCGGATCATGGAAATCTTGCCCTCCTCGTCGTTGTAGGGCGCGACGATGCCCTGGGTGAAGGCCGGCGTCAGGCGATGCTTGTTATGAATGCCGTCCGGCAGGCCGGCGGCGAGGAAATCCGCCACCTCCCGCGGCGTCTTGGAACGCCAATTGGGATTGCCGAGCGCGATCATGTCGTCGATGGGCCAGGAGTCGTAGGCCACCACATTGGCCAGAACCAGGCGCGAGACGCGATCGGGATGATGAATGGCCATGATGAGCGAAACGCCGCCGCCGGTGTCGTGGCCGACGAAATGGGCGCGCTCCAGCCCCAGATGATCCATGAAGCGCAAGATCATGGCGGTTTGCGCCAAAAGCGAGCGGTCGAAGAAATCGCGGCGGTCGGAATAGCCGTGGCCGAGGAAATCGGGGGCGATGACGCGCAGATGCGGCGCCAGCAGCGGGATCACGTCATTGTAGAGATAGGACCAGGTGGGGATGCCGTGCAGCAGGATGACCGGCTCGCCGCGGCCCATATCGGTCCAGGCCACGCGCAGCGGCCGGTGGCTCAAGCCGTCGAGGGCGGCCGAACTCTGCCGCTCGCGGAATTCTTGATGGGTGAGGGGCATGTGCCAGCTTCCGCAAACGAGTTAAGATTCGGGGCCGGCCGGCATTGTGCTAATACTGGGCGGCCTTCTCGGAGACCTCCTGATACCACTTGCGCCGCGTGCCAATGGCGGCCCGCATTTTCCAACCCAGCGTCTTGGGCGTCTCCTCGATCGCCCGCAGCAGTTCGGCGATGCGCGAACGGATCAGCTCGGCGTCGGCGGCGCGCATGGAGGGGACTTCGGAGAAGTAGTCGGGCACCCGCTTCAGGTTGGTGGTGAAGGTGTAATAGAAGCCCCAGTCTTGGCGCATCATGTCGACGATATAGGCGGTGTCGATCGACTTGTGGCCGGGCTTCCGGTGCGACAGGGGATGCTCGAGCATGAGCACGATGGTGTCCTTGAAGTCCTTCAGATTGATCTCGACGATTTGCATTTTCTCGAGCAGCAGGTCGGTATTGCAGATGGTGGGCGAATCGATTCCGAGCCGGCCCTTGAACGGCACCTTGTGGCAGAAGTTGAGTTCGTCGGCGAAGACGTCGACGTTGAGCTTGGTGTCCTTGTGCAGATAGACGTGGCGGGATCCTTCGGAGGCCATGTAGACGCCGTTGTCGGGAACATAGCCGCGGGCGGTTAGAAACTCGCGGATCGCCTTGTTCTGCTTCTTCTCGGCGCCGAAATCGACGTCGGTCAAAACCCGCTTCATGTCCTGGAAGAGATGCAGATTGTTGGGGCATTGCAGCCGGTAGGCGATCGAGCCGAGAATCCGCAGTCTGATTCCTTGCGCCTCGGCGTCGCGCACCAGGTTCAGCGCTTCGTCGACGAATTCGAGATTGAGATTTTGTTCTTTCGCCATCCGATTCACATCCGTTATGCCTATCGCCGATCTCCGCCGCCATTGCGAAGGCGGGCCGAGGGCTGGAAAATCAGCCCCCGGCCGCGCTCCGACACTCGATCCAGTTCCGAGGGCGTCACTCGATCGGTATCTCCTTGAAGGCCAGCGTCACGTCGACGCCCTGCGACCGGCGGATCATCTTCATGACATAGTAGAAGGCCAGCCCCAGCACGAACACGCCGGCGACGATCATCACCTGGGTAGGATCGTGGCCGGCCGCATTGGGATCGAGGAACAGCAGCCAGAAGTAGAACTGCGAGGCCACGAAGCCGAGGAAGCAGGCCACCGTCATCATCGGAAGACCGAAAATCTTGCGATTGGAGATCGGCGACTTCTCGTAGATCTGCGGACGCAGATAGGGGAAGAAGACGCCGGCGCCGAGGACCACCGACCAGGCGAGAACCGCCGCCTCGATCAGGATGACGATGTGGGAGAAATACGACGAGAACACGAACAACGCCATGAAGATGACGTTGACGACGGCCGTCACCGTGATGGCAACGATCGGGGTGTGGTAGGTCTCCGAGATTTTGGCAATCGGCGCCGGCGCCACGCGGTCGAAGGCCCAGGCGACGATGGCGCGCACGCCGAATGTGTGCATGGCCGGAATCCACATCCACATCCACAGCGCGAAGCCGAGAGAGGCGAGAATCGTAATTAATG
>JANMQL010000277.1:0-10412 GCA_031370475.1 Hyphomicrobiales bacterium
CCGCCAGAAGCAGCTAACCTATGCGGGCTCGCGCGCCATGGTGGTTTATGAACTGCCGCTCAACGAAGTGGTGTTCGATTTCTACGACCGGCTGAAATCGGTGAGCCGCGGCTATGCCAGCTTCGACTACAAGCTGACGAGCTATGCGGACGGCGACCTGGTGCGCCTCGCCATACTGGTGAATATGGAACCCGTCGACGCGCTGGCCATGATCGTGCACCGCGCGCGGGCCGAACAGCGCGGCCGCGTGATGTGCGAGAAGCTCAAGGAGCTCATCCCCCGCCACATGTTCCAGATTCCGATCCAGGCGGCGATCGGCGGCAAGATCGTGGCGCGCGAGACGATCTCGGCGCTGCGCAAGGATGTGACCGCCAAATGCTACGGCGGCGACATCACCCGCAAGCGCAAGCTTCTCGACAAGCAGAAAGAAGGCAAGAAGAAGATGCGGGCCTTCGGCAAGGTCGAAATCCCGCAGGAGGCCTTCATCTCGGCGCTGAAGATGGACGAGAATTAGGGCGGCGAAGCCAGCGCCGGACTGCCCTATGCCACATTCCGGTTGTCTCCCAGAACCGTCTGAATCATTCTGCCGAGTTCGGTCTCATCGTAGGGCTTTGGCAGAAAGGCGAAACGGCCGGCGGCGATCTTCCGCATGACCTCCCGGTCGCCGGTGTAGCCGCTGGTCAAAATCACCTTGATATCCGGGCTTATTGCCCTAGCTTCCGCAGCCAGTTGCAGGCCATTCATTCCTCCCGGCATCCTCACATCGGAAAACAAGATCGCCACTTCGTTGCCGGCGCGAAGAAGTTGCAGCGCCGCATTCGCATCGGAAACGCCTTCCGCCGAAAAACCGAGCCCCCGAAGCATCGACATGGCCATGGTGCGAACATCGCTGTCGTCGTCAACCACGAGAACTCCTCCGGACGCAAGCAGCGGCGGCGATGTGTCGTTCGCTTCTTGCCTTAATCGCGGCAGGACGAGGCTCACCGTGGTGCCCACGCCCTCTTCGGACTCGACGCTCATCGAGCCCCCCGAGCGGGTGACAAAACCATGAACCATGCTCAAGCCGAGCCCGGTGCCCTTGCCCACGTCCTTGGTGGTAAAAAACGGCTCCATGATCTTGTCGAGGATCGATTTCGGAATGCCCACGCCCCTGTCGGTTACGGAAATCCTGACATAGTCTCCGGGTTTAACACCGGGCGCGAGATTTTTTACGTCCGCTGCGGCGTGAAAATTCTCAACCTTGATGACGATGTCGCCGGTGCCGCTTGAAGCATCGCGGGCATTGATCACCAGATTCAGCAGCGAGGTTTCCAGTTGCGACGTATCGGATAGAACCAACCAGGGGTCGCCAGACATGCGCACTGCAAGCCGCATCTTCGGGCCGCAGGCGTCACGCAACATGCCCTCGAGAGCGTGAATGACGGCGGATGGCCTGATCGGTTCCGACAGTGGATCGCGGCTGCGCGAATAGTTCAACAGCCTGCCGGTCAGCTTGGCCCCGCGCTGGGCAGCGGCAAGAGCTGCGGCAACTCGCTCGCATTCCGCATCGTTTCCTGCCGCGGTCCGGAGAAAAATTTGCAGATTGCCGATGACCGCCGCTAGGATATTGTTGAAGTCATGGGCGATGCCGCCGGTCAACTGGCCGATCGCATCCATCTTTTGCAACTGCAACGCCTGCTTTTCAGCCACCCGCTGCTCCGTGACGTCTTGAAAGGTTCCGAACAGACGGACGACCTGGCCGCTCTCGATGTCCGCTTCGCCCATCGACCGGACCAGCCGTTTATTTCCCTTGGCGGTTATGAGTGGAAGTTCGAATTCAAAAGGCTGGCCTGTGACGATCGCTTGATTGACCAGGTTCGTCACGGTTGGGCGGGCCTCCTCGGCATAAAAATCGATCGCGGAGGAAAGGTCGAATTCACTGCCGGTGTCGACCTCGTGGATCTTGTAGACTTCATCCGACCAGAAAGTCTGGTTCGAGGCGATATCCAACTCCCAGCCGCCGATTCCGGCCAGATGAGAAACCTGTCTGAACATCCGGCTATTGCGGCGAAGCGTTGCCTGTTGCATTTCCTGTTTGGCGACCAGGGCCTCCATCTTGGCGAGCGCGGTGGCATTTTGACGTTCCAGCCGGCTCATCGCCATCAATGAGACGGCAATGCGGCCAAGGCTTCCGATCAGTTTGATATCCCTGCCGTCGAACTGCCGCGATGCGGCGCAGCTCACGAATAGCGTGCCGATATGGACGCCGGGCTTCACGGTCAGGGGCACCGCCAGGTAGGATTGGATGCCGCAATCGGCCATCGCCTGGCTATGGCGCTTGTCCGGCAGGGCCGCGACATCGGGCACGCATACGGTCTTGCCCTGCTCGACAACCTGGGTGGACAGCGATTCACTTCGCGGCAATTCGGGGCTGTAGGAGCCGTGATAGGCCGCGAGCCGGGATTTCTTATCGTCCAGCAGGGTGATGGCCGCAGTCGATACGTCAAGCGCTTCGCAGGCAAACCGGCATAGTTCGGAGAAATAATCCGTATGCCCGGCAATGACGCTTTCGTTTTTCCTCAGCTCCCGCAGTCTGGTTTTTTCGTTCGCGCCGGCCGTCATCTTGCCAATCCAACCGGCTTGGAACATGCGGGCGGAAAATCCGCGCGAGCGCAGCATGGCATAACCCCGAGGCCGGACGGCGCGCCCGAGTGCACTGCGAATTCCATGGCCCGGAATGTCATGATCATTGACCTGCCTACCAGCGCCTGCCGCCGGCTTGTGCCAGCACGCCGGCAAGTGCATCGGCCGGAACCGGCTTCGAAAACAAATAACCCTGAGCATAATTGCAGCCGAGACCGCGCAAGACGCGAAGGCATTCCTCGGTCTCGACTCCTTCGGCACAGGCGCGAATGCCCAGGCTCTTGGCCAGATCGATCACCGTCCGCACGATAAGCCTGGCGTCTTCGTTCTTCACGCTCTCCAGAACGAAGTGCTTGTCGATTTTGAGTTCGTTGAACGGCATCTGGAGCAATCTCAACAGAGACGAATGTCCGGTACCAAAGTCATCGATGGATAGCGTGAAACCTTTCAAGCGAAGGCGGGCCATCGCATCGATGGGGCCGGACAGCTCGTTCGCCGCGACCGACTCCGTGATCTCGAGGATCAGGCGATTTCTTTCGATGCCGGCGGCGTCCATTTTACCGGCAATAAAATCCGGCAACTGTGGGTCGTCGAGCAAGTCCGCGGATAGATTGATCGCCATGGTAATGGCGGGGAAGCGCGCCTGGAGCTCCATCAGTTGATGGACCGCAAGATCGATCACCCGGTGTGTCAACGGAACAATAAGTCCGCTGCCCTCGGCCAGCGCAATGAAACTTTCCGGGAGTATCAGGCCCCTGGAGGGGTGGTTCCATCTTGCGAGAGCTTCCACGCCATCCAACCGGCTCTCGCCATCCGGCGACCAGGCGATCTTCGGCTGAAAATGCAGATCGATCTGCGACGACTCGATGGCATCGGAAAGTTCGCCGGCGCTCACATCGATCGCGGAAGCATGCGGCACCGAAAGAGAGCGCTCGACGTCATCGATATCGAACGGCTTGCTGATGGCGGCGGCGATGTCCAGCCCGAATTCCCGTCCCAGACGTTCGGCGGTTCGCAGCAGCCGCGAATCGACCCCGCTAAGCAGCGTGATCCGGCATTTGGCCGACTGGCGTCCGAGCTCGCGCATGATCTCCAGACCGTCGGCGCCCGGAAGCACCAGATCGAGAATGATGTGGGTGGGTTTCAGAGCCTTGTAAGCCAGCCAAAACTCGTTGACGAACGCGGTATCGACAACCATGAATCCCAAGCCTTCGCCGACGCGATGCAAGATCGGCCGGATATCAGCGTCGTCATCCAGGATCAGGAGACGGCGGGCGGTATCGCGATATGCGGGAAGACCCGGTTCGCGGCCGGAGTTGAATTCGCTTGGCCTGACGATAACATCATGCCCGCCCGTCGGTGTTCGAGGCTGCTGGACGACCGGCGATGACGGGCCGCGGAACCGGGGAGTATACGAGCCGGGAAGAAGTTGGATCACGACGTTCTCATTGTCGCCGTTTCTCAGATAATGGAGTTCGAGCGCCGACCTGACGCGGCCCGCAAGGACGCGAACCGTTGCATCGGTAACGGGATCGAAGGATGGCGGCCGCCCCAGGGCCTCGGTTGCGATCGCGTAGGCCTTGAGGCTGGCGCCCTTGCCCGCCAGCGTCCTTTCGACAACAAATGACAGGAAAGCGCTGAGCTGTGGTGAATTGCGAAAATTCGCCGACGCCAGCACGGCCGCGAGAGCTTCCCGCACTTTGCCGGTGTCGACTTCCGATTTTGTTGCCGCCAATCTCACTGCATTACCCTACGTCCGACGTTATGGACCATCCGGGTTAAAGATTGATTTTGGTTTGCCCCCAGGATCGGCTTTGCGCCGATTGGTCGCCAAATTTCACAGGTGCCTTCCAGTCAGCATTCAAGCGGTTAGTAACGGTATGTCACACTCAGGGTTGTTAGTATAACAGTTAACTACTCCATAGATTGAAGCGAGGGGCGCATGTTGGATTGTGCAATCACGGAGTTACGACATGCCATCCCGCAATCAGTTGCGGTCACCGGCCGATATTTCGGCCACCCGGCTAGGCAGACCGCGTCACATGGCGCTGACTCTGCGGCTGGCCCGCGTGGCGGCTTTCACGATTGTTGTTCAATTTGCGTCGGTTGCGGTCGCGTTGTTGACGATCAACACGCACGATGCCCTGGCCGCGACGAATACCGCGTCATTTCAAGTTGGCATCACCATCGGCGGCCCACAATCCGTCCGGCCAAAGGTCAATGCGCCAAGAAAGCCGCGCTATACTTGGGGTGCAGCCGAAATCAGTCTCAGGCGCGAAGGATATACCGTATCGCGGCGGCTTTCGAAGTCAGGCGATTTCTACTGGTTCGAGGCCGAAAATTCCGAGGGGCAGGTTCGGGCGGCGGTTTCCGTCACCTCGGGCGAAATTGTCAGTTCGGCGCCCTAGCCATGGAGCATCACAGGTTGTTCCCCAACAAATTACTCGAGGCGGCCTGCCGGGCCGGCTCGCCGCA
This sequence comes from Hyphomicrobiales bacterium, assembly GCA_031370475.1. Lineage (GTDB taxonomy): Bacteria > Pseudomonadota > Alphaproteobacteria > Rhizobiales > Aestuariivirgaceae > Aestuariivirga. The sequence continues at coordinate 5,098 of JANMQL010000277.1, forward strand.
ATACCTTTGGATTTTCCAGAGTAACGCCCACTGCCATAGTTAGAGAGGTACACATCCATGACGACTCAGCGCGAAGTCGCGAGAACCGAATCGGATATCGAAGCAGGCAAACCGCATGGCTGGTTTTCGCAGCCGGAACTTGCCATCAGCAAGCGCGAAGCTGCGCAATATATTACCGAGATGCTATTGGAGCTGGTGACTCTGGCGAAATCCTCAGGACAGAACTCTCTCGCTGGGTCTATCGAACTGGCATTCTATGAGGCGTTTTCGACTGCCAATCGCAAGCCGGTCTCGCCGCAGGAATTGCAATAACACTCTGCCGATGCGTGCGGCCTGGCGGCCCGCAATACGTTGCCGGCGCTGAAGATGGACGAAGGCTAGGCAACCCCGCGCCGCCGCCGGTCCCAGTTCACCAGCCGGCCTGCCGCCCACCAGCCGAATGTGGCGACGACAATTCCGGCGTAGCCGATATGCCGTTGATGGAGCCGACGCCGGTTTCATAATTCTTCCATGGCGCGTCCATCACCTGCGGCGACCAGATTCCATATGTCGGCGCAGATTCATGCAGCCAGGCCATCAGCGGCACATAGGGATCGGGGCCGGGCAACAGGCGGCCGGAGAAGCACGGCCCCCCCCCCCCCGATGAGAAAATCGTGCCGAGAACACAGGTTCCGAGAAACCAGGTGAACGCAAAGCCGAGGAGGAAGCGCAGGCGCGGCGCCGAATCCTCCCGGGCAAATTCCTGCCAGAACCAGCACGGAAACATCGTCAGGAACCACAGATTATAGTTCACGTTGAGGGCGAAGGCATGGAGCATCGCAGGCACGCGGATGCCGGCATGGATTGCGGATAGTGTCGCGGCCAGCCCGCCGGAGGAGGCGGCAATCGCACCGGCGTTTATGGGGCCGGCGCCGCTTTCGCCGCCCGCAGCCGATCCCGGCGCACGATCCATCCGGCAAATTTCCAGCAGGCCAGCGCGATCAGGGCGCCGGCATAGCCGTCAACCGCATAGTGCCAGCCGAGCAGCACCGAACCGATGAAGATTGCGATCGAGAACCCCACCAACCACCAGCCGAGCCGGCGCTTGCCGGCGGCGAAGGCCACTAAAAAGAACAAGACGCTGGTCGCCACATGCATGGACGGCATGGCGGAGATGCCCTCGATGACGCCGAAGCCCACTATATGGCTCTGCCACAATGCGGCCTGGGTCGGAACGGCCCAGATCGGATAGACGCCGTTCGCCGCCTTCAGATAGTCCATCAGCGGCGCGTAAGGGTTGGGGCCGTCGACGACGAAGCCGTAGAAACAGGGACCAACCGAAGACAGGATGGTGCCGAGGATCAGGGTGCCGAGAAACCAGGTGAGCAAATAGGATAGGAGATATTGCTGGCGCAGCATACTGTCGGTGCGCGCGAAGCCCTGCCAGAAGAAGCAGGCGATGAGCACCAGAAACCACCAATTATAGACAACATTGATAACGAAAGTGACCAGGGGATACTCGAACAGCGGCGCCAGGATTTCATGGGGCAGCCAACCGAAATGCAGAACCCGGTCGAGCTCCATCAAGCTCTTGTCCCAGGCGAAGGGATTGGTCAGCGGAATTGCCTTCTTGATCGCCAGGAAGCCGACGAAAAACACGCCGTTGGCCATGAAGGCATGGACCGTGTTGGCAACGCGGCTGGGCGCCAGAATGTCGTCGAGCAATTTGGCCTTGAGCGCCAGCGCCGGGCTGCCCTTATGGCCGGTCCACCAGAGGCGCAGGAATTCGGCGGCCACCCAGAAGAAGATGATGAGTACCAAACAGCCCAGCGTCATGCCGGTGACGAGCCCGACAAGCCGGAGATTGACCTTGCGGCCGAGCCACTCGCTTTGTAGACCAGCCAGACCATAGACCAGCATGGCGATGGCATAGAGTCGCGCATGGCTGCGAAAGCCGGCGGCGACAGCACTGAAGGTCCGGCTCCGGCGCTCGCCGGCATCCAGTGCCGCGTGTTGTGCCAAGCCGTCGGGTGACACCGTTCCCATCAATCACAATCTTCCCAATTGTGGGCAAAGCTAGGGGCTGTATCGTTAATGCCGGGTTCAGGCGATTTGGATTTGCGGCTGGACCCGAATTTTGAATGAACCTAAGGTTTATTGTTCTTAACAAATTGGGTAACCACAACGTGAAGAGCTTCTCCGACCTGACCGAGCAGGAAATCCTGGCGCTGGCCATCTCCAGCGAGGACGACGACGCCCGGGCCTATTCCGGTTTTGCCCATTCGCTGATGGAAACCTATCCGGCTTCAGCCAAGGTGTTCGTCGAGATGGCGGAGGAGGAGCACGAGCATCGCCGGGCTCTCACCGCGCTTTACCGCAAGAAATTCGGCGATTTCATTCCGCTGATCCGGCGCAGCGAGATCAACGGCTTCGTCAAGCACAAGCCGGCCTGGACGATCGGCAAGCTCAACATCGAGGAAATGCGCCGCCGCGCCGAGGTGATCGAGCTGGAGAACTACCGCTTCTACAAGCAGGCGGCCGAGATCAGCGCCGATCCGGCGGTCAAGAAGCTGCTCAACGGCCTGGCGGAGGCCGAAAAGGGCCATGAGTCACTGGCCGGCAGGCTGGGTGAGAAGCATGTGACAGCCGACGTCAAGCTGGAGGAAGGCGAAACCAAGCGGCGCTTGTTCCTGCTGCAAGTGATCCAGCCCGGTCTCGTCGGATTGATGGACGGCTCGGTGTCGACGCTGGCGCCACTCTTCGCCGCGGCCTTCGCCACCGGCAGCACCTGGGAAACATTCCTGGTGGGTCTCGCCGCTTCCATGGGCGCCGGCATCTCCATGGGCCTCGCCGAGGGTCTCTCCGATGACGGCAAGCTCACCGGCCGCGGCCATCCGCTGATCCGCGGCGCTGCCGCCGGTGTTATGACCGCCGTGGGTGGCCTCGGCCACACGCTCCCCTATCTCATTCCGGATTTCCGCACCGCCACCGGAGTTGCCGTCGTCATCGTGTTCTTCGAGCTGTGGGCGATTTCTTGGATCCGTTACAAATACATGGACACGCCCTTCCTCAAGGCAGCCTTCCAGATCGCCGTCGGCGGCTTTCTCGTCTTCCTCACCGGCATCCTGATCGGCAGCGCCTGAGCCCATGCCCTATGCCGGCAACGCCGATTTGCCGGAGGCGATCCGATCGCATCTACCGGAGCACGCCCAGGATATTTTCCGGGCCGCCTTCAATCATGCCTTCGAGTCTCATCGTGGCGACCCGCGCCAGGAGGAAGCGGCCCACCGCATCGCCTGGGCGGCGGTCAAGCGCCGCTATGTGAAGGCGGGCGAGCGCTGGGTGGAACGCTAGCGCAGTTTTCCTCGGCCGGAATCCACTTCATCAAGTTGTTTCGGCCGCCGCAAGACCCTCGCGCCAGCTTCCGGGAGTCTTGCCGGTGATGCGCTTGAAGGCGCGGCTGAAGGTGGCTTCGGATTCATAGCCCACACCCGCGGCAATGCTTGATAGGCTCTCATGGCCAAGCCGCAAACGCTCGGCCGCCAGCTGGATACGCCAACCGGTGACATAATCGATTGGCGGACGCCCGAGCAGGGCCTTGAATCTGTCGGCGATGACCGACCGGGATGAACCGACATCGCGGGCGATCTGGTCGATCGTCCAGCGGCGGGCGGGATCGGAATGCAGGAGTTGCAGCGTCCGCCCGACCACCGGGTCGTTCAACGCCGCAAACCAGCCCTTCGAGCGCGGTGGAAGCCTGGCGATGTGACGCCGCAGGATTTCAATAAAAAGCAGCTCCATGAGGCGGCCAAGCACGGCCTGCGCGCCCGGCGTCGCCGCCTCGACGAGGGTCACGATCTCGCGCACGGTGGAGGCGATCAGGGCGCCGACCTTGTCCTCCGCCGTCGGCCCGATAATGAGGGGCGGCAGCGTGCGGAACACCGGCGCAAACAGGAATTCGGAAGATTCGAGGAAGCCGCACACCATGCGAACTTCCTCGCCGCCGCCGCCATAATTGGCCGACCAGACACCTTCGATCCGGCCGGGCTTCATGACTTCGCTTGCCGGCACCATTGCCGGGGAATCGCCGTTCCAAAAACTGTAGACATTGGGAAAAGGCTGAAACAGAAGATCGCCGGCCACTACCCGGTGGCGGTCGCCAGCCATTTCGAAGTTGCAGCCGCCCGCCACGATGAGGTGCAGAATGCTCACATGGCGCAGACGCGCCATCGGCGTCCGCTTGCCATAGGTCCGCGGATCGACCACGCCGAAAGGCGCGCTGAAGCGGGCGTTGAGATACACCGACCCGGTCAGCCGCACGGCGCTGAGCATCTCCGACAGGAGGTCCGGCCCCGGCGGATGCCGGTTAGCCGGTGTCTCGGCATATGAACGCGGCGTCCCGGTCATTGTTGCTCAACGGTCAAGGGGCGATAGTGGCCACTATTAGATAATCCTACTTCATACGGTCCGGGCCGCGCAATCCACAACGGCGCAAGAGATTTCGCCATCCGTCCGTCAACCCAAGGAGTGATGCACATGCGTCGAACAGCTTTGATCCTTACCGTCCTCGTTTCCGTCTTGCCGCTCGGCCAGGCCGCTGCTCCGGCAGCGGCGGCGGGAAACCCCAGCGTCGTCCAGCCGGACGCCCTCGCTTGGGCCCCGGCCGCGGGCCTGCCCCCGGGAGCGGAAGTCGCGGTGCTTTCCGGCGACCCCTCCAAACCGGGGCCATTCGCACTGCGCTTCAAATTCCCGGCCGGCTACCAGATTCCCGTCCACGCGCATCCGACCGATGAATTCGTTACCGTCATTTCCGGCAAGGCCCGCATGGCCTTCGGCAAGGGGGCGGCCGAGACGAACGCCGAGCCACTGGCGGCCGGCACTTTCACGATCCTGCCGGGCGTAGCGTGGCATGCCCTGTGGATCGATGCGGAAACGATCGTCGAGCTTCATTCGACGGGTCCGTTCGGCGTCGAATTGCTGGCGAAATGACGGTCTTTTCTGCAGCGGGAAGGTGAGGGCGTAGGCTCGCTTCAAACAAATCTCTTTTTCGCGATTGCCTTTCCCGAGCCGGACTTAAAATAGCGCTCGAGTTGCCGCGCTTTTTCTTCGCCCGCGACCGCGACATAGGACACCAGCGCCGCCGGCAAATGGGCCTTGGTCGAGTTCACACGACCGCTTTGATGGGAACGGAATCTACGCCGGAGATCGTTCGTCGATCCGACATAGATGTCGCCGTTGCTCAATTTCAGGAAGTAAACGTACCACACGGTTAATGCAGTCTCCCTTCGCTCCTGATGGAGCTACGGGAGACACCCTACGCCTCCTGCTCCGGGTGG
>JANMQL010000314.1:0-1521 GCA_031370475.1 Hyphomicrobiales bacterium
TCACTATCGTCACTGCGCTGTCGGCCTGGGTGATGGCTCTCCTGATCGGCTCGATCATCGGCGTCATGCGCACCACGCCCAACAAATGGGCGGTCCGCTTCGGTAACGCCTACGTCGAACTCTTCCGCAACATTCCGCTTCTGGTGCAGATGTTCCTGTGGTTTTTCGTGCTTCCGGAGTTCCTGCCCAAAGCGCTGGGCACGGCCATGAAGCAGATGACGCCACCGTGGGCGTCCCTGGTGCCGGCGGTGCTGTGCCTCGGTTTCTTTACTGCGGCGCGCGTGGCGGAGCAGGTGCGCGCCGGGATCCAGTCGTTGCCGCGCGGCCAGAACATGGCCGGCACAGCGCTCGGCCTCACCGTGCCGCAGACCTATCGCTACGTGCTGCTGCCGATGGCGTTTCGCATCATCATGCCGCCGCTGACTTCGGAATTCATGAACATCATCAAGAACTCGTCGGTGGCGCTGACCATCGGCTTGGTGGAGCTCACCGCGGCGGCGCGGTCGATCCAGGAGTTCAGCTTCCAGGTATTCGAGGCCTTCACCGCTGCGACGATCGTCTACATCACGATCAACGTCCTCGTCGTGTTCGGGATGCGGTTCGTCGAAAGGCGCGTCCAGGTACCGGGCTTCGTCGGCCCGTCGATGAACACCGGGGGCCACTGACATGGGCGCCTTCGACTTCAACGTCATCGAGCGCTCGTGGGTGTACCTGTTCCGCGAGGGAATGACGTTTACGCTGACGCTGACCGCGCTGGCAATGAGCGGCGGCATCGTATTCGGCACCTTGCTCGCGATGATGCGGCTCTCGTCGATCAAGCCGCTCGCGTGGGTCGCCGGGGTCTACGTGAACCTGATGCGGTCGATTCCACTGGTGCTGGTCATTTTCTGGTTCTACTTCCTCGTGCCCTACATCGGCGCCTACCTCATCGGCGCCGACCAGCCGATCCGGGTCGGCGCGTTCTATTCGTCGGTCATCACGTTCACGCTGTTCGAGGCGGCGTACTACTGCGAGATCATGCGGGCGGGAATTCAGTCCGTGTCGCGCGGCCAGGTCGCGGCCGGGTACGCGCTCGGCCTCACCTACTGGCAGGTCATGGGCCGCATCGTGCTGCCGCAGGCCTTCCGCAACATGATCCCCATCCTGCTGACGCAAACCATCGTGCTTTTCCAGGACACGTCGCTCGTCTACGTTCTTTCGATCACCGACTTCCTGGGCGCCGCGTCCAAGGTCGCGCAGCGCGACGGCCGGCTGGTCGAGATGTACCTGTTTGCTGCACTGGTCTACTTCGTCATCTGCTTCTTCGGCTCGCTGCTCGTCAAGCAGCTGCAGAAGAAGGTCGCCATCATCCGCTGAACGCCAGAAACCGGGATCGCCATCATGTCGATGATTGAAATCAGCAACGTTTCCAAGTGGTACGGCAACTTCCAGGTGCTGACCGATTGCACGACCAAGGTCGAGAAAGGCGAGGTGATCGTCGTCTGCGGGCCGTCGGGATCCGGCAAATCGACGCTGATCAAG
>JANMQL010000355.1:0-2996 GCA_031370475.1 Hyphomicrobiales bacterium
GACACCGGCGACACCGGCGACACCGGCGACGACAGTAGCGACGACTCCGCTACTCCCGGCCTCTGCGTTTCCGACTGCAACGACAACTAAGAGGAATACGGCCTAGCGCCGTTACTCAGCAAGCCAACGGGCGCGCCGGTAATTCCCGCCGGCGATCTCATAGTAGTCACCGGCGCTGGCGCAGAAGATGTGCCCATCCAGCGTCAGCCCGGTGGCCCCGTTGAGCGAGCCTGCGGCGATGGCCGTGTAATCGCGGCCATCGCCTTTCCAGAACAGCACCGATCCGCATTCGCCGCAAAAACCGCGCCTGGCCGTCTCGCTCGAACGATACCATTTGAGCCCGCGATCCTCGACGATCTTGAAGTCCCCGTCCTTCGCCGCCGTCGCCGACATATAGGTGCCCGTTTGCTTGCGGCATTGCTCGCAGTGACAGGCCACCACATTGCGCAAGGGCCCGTGCACTTCGTATCGCACCGCGCCGCACAGGCAGGAACCGGTCTTCATCTGGCGAACTCCTTGGCGAGAGCCGCGATATGATCCGGTCCGATGCCGCAGCAGCCGCCGAAGATCGATACGCCCTGGCGTTTCCACGCCCTGGCTTTCGCCACCAATTCGCCCGGCGGAATGATATTGACGAACTGCCAGTCCGGCATCTTGAAATAACCGCTCTCCGGATAGGCGCCAAGCGGCCCCTGCCAATGCTTGCGCACCATATCCAGCGCCTCGTCCGTGTCGTTGGGCGATGTGTGCATGATCGAGATGGCGTCGGGCGCCGCCGCCGCCAGCCGGGGTGCTATGTCCGCGAGCAGCCAGTCCTCGCGTCCGAAACCCGAAAGCTTGCCGTCGTCCCGCCGTTCCACCGAAATCCCCACCCACACCGGCAGGCCAGTGGCCTTGGCCGCTTCCGTCGCCCACACCGAATAATCGCAGTCGCGCATCATCTCCAGCATCAAGAGATCGGCGCCCGCCGCCGCCAGGTTATCGGCCTTGCGCCCGAGCAGCGCCCGCGCCTCGGCCTCCGGCCATTGCCGCTGCTTCTCGGTCCGGTCGGTTCCGGCGATCACCGGCCGCATGGTTGAAACCGATCCCGCCACGGCGACCGGCTTTCCCGCCGCCGCCTCGCGGGCGATGGCAACCGCCTTGCGGTCGATTGCCAGCAGTTCCGCGTCGCGCCCCAAGGCGTTGAACAACAGCGCGCTGGTGGCGAATGTGTTGGCGGTCACGATCTCGGCGCCGGCGCGAATGTAATCCTCATGCACCGCCTTGACGATCTGCGGATGCGTCAGGTTCGCGTCGGCGCACCAGGTCTCCCCGCTCATCGGCGCGCCGCGCCGCTGGATATCGGTGCCGGTGCCGCCGTCGAGAATGATATTGTGCCCCGCCGACAGTTTCTGCGCGATCCGCTCGTACATTCAGTCGCCCTTCGTCTGCCGCGCCGCCAGGAAGGCGCGCATGTGGAATTGCGCCTGTGCCGGCGCGTAGGTGAAGGTTTGTCCCACAGGGCAGGCGCGCCGCGCAAGGCACCCGCCCGCCATGCAGTCTTGGCCCGCCGCCGACCCGATATGGGCGGCGCAAGCTGGCACATCGTAACTCGTGCCGGAGAACGCGCCGACCGGGCAGGCCGAAAGACATGGCTTTCCCACACAGCTCTCGCACGGGTGCGCGCCTGCCGAATGCGCCGGCAGATCGAAGGCCACCGGAAACAGCAGCGCCGCCCGATAGGCGTGCCAAAGTCCATAGGTCGGATGAATATTCAGCCCCAAGGGCGAGACATGGCCTGCTCCCGCCCGCCGCGCCCAGGTCAGAAAGGGCAGGGGCGGCTTGTCGAAGGGAAACACCGCCTCCGCGTCGAGATTGCCCGCCAGCGCCGAAACCGCACGCTGCGTCCACTCGTCGAGCGTTCCGCCGCCACCCTCGCGTTGGAACCGGCGGAACATCGCCGGCCCGGCATTGCCGACCAGGATAACGAAACGCGCTTCCCGTGGAACGCCGTCCTCCGGCCTCGGCGCGAACCAGCCGAATGCCGTGAAGCTCGCCCGTCCGATGGCTGTCAGAACCGGGTGTTCCATCTACCTCTGCCAGCGCGGGTCCCCCGGTTCCATCATCTGCCGCGGCAGCTTGATGTCGTGCTTGGCCCGGATGCCATCGTCGATCGCCCGCGGCAGATAGTCGGGATAATAGGTCGAGAGGATTTCGCGCTTGCGCGCCGCCGCCTTCTCGACCAGATCCGGCTTGCCCGCTTCGAGCCATTCCTTGGGGCTCATCCGGTTGGCGATGCTCGGATAGACATATTCCTTTTGCATCAGCGACAGGGTCTGGGCATTGCCGAGGTAATGGCCGGGACCGTCCAGGCAGACATCGGCGATCACCTCGACCGAGAGCGTCTCGTCGTTGACTTCGATGCCGCGCACATTGCGGTTGATCGAGCCCAGCATGTCGTTGTCGATCAGCAGGCTTTCCAGGCAGAAGCCGAGCAGCGAGGCGTGCATGCCGGCCGATTCATACATGAGGTTGATGCCGGTCATCGCCGAAATGCCGGCGGTCACGCCCTTTTCATAACCGGCTTGCATATCCGGCAGCTTCGAGTCGCACATGCCCGCCGCCGAACCCACCGTGAGATTGTAGAAATGTCCCATCTGGGCGCAAGCCGACGTGATCAGCGCCTGCTCTCCCGATCCACCCGACATCGCCCCGGTGCGAAGATCGGAAACGAAGGGCCATGGGCCCCAGATCGCCACCGCCCCCGGCACGATGCAATTGATGTAGACGAGGCCGGCGAGACATTCCGCCACCGCCTGCACGACCGTGCCGGCAAGTGCTGCGGGCGATGTGGCGCCCGCCTGCGCGGCCGACAGAAGAAGCACCGGCATGCCGCCGCGCGCCGCCGTTTCCAGGCAGCGGCAGGCATCCTCGGCGAATTTCATCGGCGGCACCACGAAGCAGTTGGATTGCGACACGAAGGGCCGCTCGCGCCATTGCGCCTCGCCGCCGGCGAT
>JANMQL010000356.1:0-3525 GCA_031370475.1 Hyphomicrobiales bacterium
GCATTATCTGGGCGTTGTCGTCGAGCCGCCGTCCTGCCACGAAAGTGGTAAGCTCGGCACAGAGGGCGCCAGGCTCGAGTCCGGTGACGAAACCGGCAAGACTGAAAGCATGGGTGCCGACGTCGCCAATTGAGCCGCCCGCGCCCGAGCGTGCCGGATCCGAGCGCCACTCGGCCTGCTTGTTGCCGCCGTCCTCGAGTTTCGTCGCCAGCCAGTCCTGCGCGTATTCGCCCTGGACGATGCGGCTGTCGCCCAGGTCGCCGGTGCGCACCATGGCGCGGGCCTGCCGGAGCATGGGATAACCGGTATAGGTATGGGTCAGCGCCACGACCAGCCCAGAAACCCGCACCGCCTCCCGCAGCGACAGCGCTTCGGCCAGCGTCGTCGTCAGCGGCTTGTCACAAATGACATGGATGCCGGCATCCAGAAAGGCGCGGATGGCCGGGGCGTGCATGTGATTGGGGGTGACGATCGAAACCGCTTCGATGCCGTCCTTGCGGCGCGCTTCCGCCTTCGCCATGGCGTGGAAGTCCGTATAGATACGGTCCGCCGCCAGTCCCAACTCTTCGCCCGAGGCCTTGGAGCGCTCAGGGTCGGACGATAACGCGCCGGCCACGAACTGATAATGATCGTCCATGCGCGCCGCCAGCCTGTGCACGGCGCCGATGAAGGCGCCCTGGCCGCCCCCCACCATGCCGAGCCGGATGCGGCCGGAAACTGCCTCGCTCCTGCCTTCGATCGCCATCGCTACCTCCTCACAGATAGGTGTTGAAAATATTCTCGAGATATTCCTGGCGACCCGATTTAGGCTGCGGGTCAAGCCCCGACTTGAGTACCCGCGCCGCGATCTTGTCGAGACTCTCGCGGCCCTCTAGCATCGCCTTGTTCTGCGGCTCATCCCATTTGGCATAGCGTTTGGTCAACGCCTTGCCGAGCTTGCCGTCCTTCAGCATCTGCGCCGCGATCAGTAATCCGCGGGCGCAGGCATCCATGGAGCCCACATGGGCGTGCAGGAGATCGTCCGGGTCGATCGACTGGCGCCTGATCTTGGCGTCGAAATTGAGTCCGCCGGTGGTGAAGCCGCCCGCCTTCAGCAACTCATACATGGCAAGCGCCATCTCTGGCACATTCATGGCGAATTGGTCCGTGTCCCAGCCGAGAAGATAGTCGCCGCGGTTGATATCGAGGGAGCCGAATATGCCCAGCGCCGATGCCAGCGCGATTTCATGCTCGAAGGAATGGCCGGCGAGGATGGCGTGGTTCTGCTCGATGTTGATCTTCACGTCATTCTCGAGGCCGTGGGCCTTCAGCATGCCGTAAACCGTGGCGACGTCGTAATCATATTGATGTTTCGTCGGTTCCTTCGGCTTGGGCTCGATCAGGATCGGTCCCTTGAAGCCGACCTTGTGCTTGTACTCGACAACCAGCGACAGGAAGCGCCCCGCCTGCTTCAGCTCGCGGCCTATGTTCGTATTGAGCAGCGTTTCATAACCTTCGCGGCCACCCCACATCACATAATTTTCGCCGCCCAGCCCCTTGGTCACGTCCATGCAGTGCTTAACCTGGGCGGCGCAATAGGCAAAGACGTCGGGATCGGGATTGGTGGCGGCGCCCGCCATGAAGCGGCGATTGGAGAACATATTTGCCGTGCCCCACAGGAGTTTTTTACCGGTTTTCGCCATCTTGGCTTCCAGCACCTTGGCGATTACCGTCACATTGGCGTTGAATTCCTTGAGCGACTTGCCTTCCGGCGCGATGTCGAGATCGTGGAAAGTGAAATAATCCACGCCGAGCAGCCGCAGCGTCTCAAACATGACATCGGCCTTGGCGCGGGCCGCCTGCATCGGATCGCTCGTGTGGTGCCACGGACGCAGGAAGGTCTCCCCGCCGAAGGGATCGAGCCCCGGCCAGCACAGCGTATGCCAGTAGCACACGGCGAAGCGCAGATGCTCCGCCATGCTCTTGCCCAGGATTTTCCGCTTCGGATTGTACCAGCGGAAGGCGAGCGGATTTTTCGTCTCCGGCCCCTCGTATTTGATCGGCGCCTCGATCGAATAGAACTTGGTCATAGCCGGTCGATCTCCTTTGTCGCGGGATAGATTTGCACGTAGCGGGCATAGGCCATTTCATAGGGCATCTGGATGCGCAGATCGGGCATGATGGTTTTGGCGATGCGCGGCGGCGTGCAGATTTGGGTGTAACTGGCGCCGGTGGCCGCGATAAGACCGAGCCGCGCCGCGCCGAAGGCGCCGCCGAAATCGCCGGCCGCCGGAATATCGACGGGAATGCCGAGCGCCGTGGCGATGATCTTGAGCCACAATTCCGAGCGCGAGCCGCCGCCCACGGCGGTGACGCGCTTGACATCGGTGCCCGCCGCCTTGAGCGCTTCGATGCAATCGCGGAAGGCGAAGGCGACGCCGTCGAGAACCGCATGGGTCAAAATTTTCGCATCCGTCTCGTGCCCCAGGCCCATCAAAAGGCCGCGCACCTCCGCATCCGCCACCGGCGTGCGCTCGCCTGAAAGATAGGGCAGGAACATGACCGGAGACGGCCCGTTCACTCTCTTGCCGAGCGCCGCGGTAAGTTTCGGCGCCGGTGTCTTGAGCAGGGTTGCCAGCCATTCAATGCTGGCGGCAGCCGAAAGGATCACTCCCATCTGGTGCCAGGTGCCGGGCACGGCGTGGCAGAAGGCATGGACGGCACCCTCCGTATTGGGCCGGAACCGGTCGTTGGAAACGAACAGCACGCCCGACGTGCCGAGCGAGATGAAGGCGGAACCGGGCGTCACGGCGCCAATGCCGCAGGCCGCGGCCGCATTGTCTCCGCCGCCGCCCGCCACGACCGGCCGCTTGGCCATGCCCCAGGCCCTGGCGACGGCGGGCGTCAGAATCCCCGTGGCGTCGGTGCCCTCGTGAAGTTTCGGCATCTGGTCGCGGCTCATGCCGCTTGCCGCCAGTAACGCGTCCGACCACTGCCGCTTTTCGACATCGAGCCAGAAGGTGCCAGCCGAGTCCGACATATCCGAGGCATATTCGCCGGTCATGCGCAGCCGCACATAGTCCTTGGGCAGCAGGACTTTCGCTACCTTCTCGAAGACATGCGGCTCGTGCTTCTTCACCCAGACGAGTTTCGGCGCCGTGAAGCCGGCCAGCGGAATATTGCCGGCGATCTCGCGCGCCCTCGGTTCACGCACTTCGATTTCCTTGCACTCGGCAAAGGCACGCGCATCGTTCCACAGAATCGCCGGACGTAAAACCTTGTCTGCCCGGTCGAGCAGCGTGGCCCCATGCTGCTGTCCGGAAAGCCCGATACCCTCGACGGCGGCCATCGCCTTGGGTTTCGCCATGGCAAGCACCCGCACCACGGCATTGACCGCCTTCCACCAATCCTCCGGTTTCTGCTCCGACCAGCCGGGCCGGGGCCGTGACACCATGAGCGGCGATGTGGCGGTAGCGAGAATTTTCTGGCGAGCGTCGATCAAGACGCCCTTGACCGACGAAGTTCCGATGTCGAGACCGAGATACA
>JANMQL010000379.1:0-4337 GCA_031370475.1 Hyphomicrobiales bacterium
GTCGCCGGCAAGGACGTGCCCATGCCCTATGCCGCCAATCTCGAAAAACTGGCGCTGCCCAATGCCGACGAGGTGGTGGCCGCGGTGAAGGGAGTTCTCTATGTCTGATCATCACCATCACAACCACCACGGCGAAACCCATCCGCACCAACTAGAACCGCCGCACGAGGTGTTCCACGATCCCAAGGCCGGCGAGATCGCTCGTGTCTGGATTTCCAGTGGCAGTCTGGCCCTGTCGCTCAATGCCATGGCCTTCGGCAAGGCGGAGATTTGGGGCCATGTGCTGGCCGGCGTCGCCCAGCAGGTGGCCGGCGCCTGCGAGGAAATGGGGCAGGGCAGCTTCGCCGCAAATTTCGAGGCGATCCGCAAGGCTCTTCTCGCCGATCTCGATCGCGCCTCGCAGCACGGCGCCGCAACGCCGGCGTCATAGGGAAGCCCGCCCATGCCCATCAACATCCTGATGCCCGCGCTGTCGCCCACCATGGAAAAGGGCAAGCTTGCCAAATGGCTGAAGAAGGAAGGCGACAAGGTCAAATCCGGCGACATTCTCGCCGAGATCGAGACCGACAAGGCGACCATGGAAGTGGAAGCCGTCGATGAGGGCACGCTGGGAAAAATCCTGATCGCCGACGGCACCGACGATGTGGCGGTCAACACGCCGATTGCCGTGATACTGGCCGAGGGCGAGAAAGCGTCGGACATATCCTTCGAGGCCCGCGTGCCGCGGGCTCCTCAGGATGAGGGGAAGAAAGTGGCAGGGACAATCATTAGCCCTCACCCTGAGGTGCCGCCGAAGGCGGCCTCGAAGGGCGAGGGCGCCGCTCCCAATGGCTCGCGCCTCTTCGCCTCGCCGCTGGCCCGGCGCATCGCCAAACAAAAAGGCCTCGACATCGCGGCGCTCAAAGGCTCGGGCCCTCATGGCCGCATCGTGCTGAAGGACGTGGAAAGTGCCCGGCCCGGCGCCGCTCCCGCCGCCAAGCCCGCCGCCATGGCGCATCCCATGTCCGACGATGCGGTGCTCAAGCTTTTCGAGCCCGGCAGCTTCGAACTCGTGCCGCACGACACCATGCGCAAGGTGATCGCCCGGCGCCTCATCGAATCGAAGCAGACCATTCCGCATTTCTATCTCTCCGTCGATATCGTGCTCGAGAAGCTGCTGGAACTGCGCGAGCGCCTCAATCTGCAGGCGCCCAAGGACAAGGACGGCAAGCCCGCCTGGAAGGTTTCGGTCAACGACTTCGTCATCAAGGCGCTGGCCATGGCGCTGATCAAGGTGCCCGACGCCAATGCCTCGTGGACCGAAACGGCCATGGTCAAGCACAAGCACGCCGATGTCGGCGTCGCCGTGTCGATCCCCGGCGGGCTGATCACGCCCATCGTCCGCAAGGCCGAGACCAAGGGGCTTGCGCAGATTTCCATGGAGATGAAGGACTATGCGGCCCGCGCCCGTGTCCGCAAGCTCCTGCCCCATGAATATCAGGGCGGCTCATCCGCCGTCTCCAATCTCGGCATGATGGCCATCAAGAATTTCGCCGCCGTCATCAACCCGCCGCACGCCACCATCCTCGCGGTCGGCATGGGCGAGCGCCGCCCGGTGGTGCGCGGCCAGGAGATCGTCATCGAACAGCAGATGAGCGTGACGCTCTCCACCGACCACCGCATCGTCGATGGCGCCCTGGGTGCTGAACTCCTCGGCGCCTTCAAGGCCTATATCGAGGAGCCGGGGCTGATGCTGGTGTGAGAGGATTCAAGCAACATTGAGAAGACATCGTGCAAAGAATCCAAAAAATCGCCAAATGTTTGCTCTGCTGGCATCGAGTGCCGATCAAGCGTACTGGAACCGGCTATCAGCCATTGGCACAATGATGGCTTCATTGGCTGCGCTGATTGCAGCTGGTATCGCCGCATATCAATCTCATTTAACGGCCCAATCCCGTGAGGATTTGTTTGGACAAGTTCTGCTCGACAAGCAAATTGATGCATGCAGCGAGTTGATCGAGGTCTCCCAGACATTTCTAAATCGATCTCTTGTGCTATTGCAGACAAAACTCCTACCAACGAACAAATTTGTTGATGAAAAGGGGCTTGAACAGAAGCCTGACAGTTCGCTTTCAACTTGGAGCAAACCGGACCCGATCTTGGATGCGATACGAAGCCAATTTGATCAACTTACTGTGTCAGTGACTCGTGCGAAACTGGTTCTCCCTGAAGAAACGGTGAGATCGGTTAACTCTCTTTATGATTCAGCATTCAACTTCTTTTTGTCAGAAATTGTCAAAGGTGGTGGTGATTGGGCAAAGACTTCTGAAATCGAAAACTGGAGAAAGAAAATTGAGGAGGATTGTCGACTTCTATCAACTCTGACAGCAGAGGAATCTCGACATTCATGAAGACCATTCTTGCATTCGGCGACAGTCTCACCTGGGGCTTCGAGGCCGGGACCTGGAAGCGGCACCCTTTCGAGTCGCGCTGGCCGAATGTGCTGGCGGCGGGGCTGGTCGGCAAGGCCCGCGTCATCGAAGAGGGCATGAACGGGCGGACCACCGCCTATGACGACCCAACCGATGCAGCCGAGCTGAACGGCGCCAAGGCCCTGCCGATCATGCTCAAGTCGCACCAGCCGCTCGATCTCGTGATCATCATGCTCGGCACCAACGACCTCAAATTCGCCGCCCGCTGCCGCGCTTTCGATGCGGCCCTCGGCATGGGGCGGCTCATCGAAAACGTGCAGCATTACCCGTTCAACGACAACTATCCGCCGCCGCAAATCCTGATCATGTCGCCGCCGGCGCTCGTCAAGACAACCGACGAGTGGTTCGCCGAGCTGTGGGACCACGCCATCGAAGAGTCGAAGAAACTCGCCTATCACTATGCGAAGCTCGCCAAGGAACGCGGCGTGCATTTCTTCGACGCGGGTAGTGTCGCCAAGGCCGACCCAACCGACGGCGGCCATCTTGATGCCGCCAACACACGCACTATCGGTGCGGCGCTGGTGCCGGTGGTGAAAGCAATTCTGAAGGAGTGAGTGCAGTGGCCGAGACGCAATTCGACATTCTGATCATCGGCTCCGGCCCCGGCGGCTATGTGACGGCGATCCGCGCCGCGCAGCTCGGCTTCAGGGTAGGCATCGTCGAGCGTGAACACATCGGCGGCATCTGTCTCAACTGGGGCTGTATCCCGACCAAGGCACTGCTGCGCTCGGCCGAAATCTATCACTACTTGAAGCACGCCAAGGACTACGGCCTCAGCGCCGAGAAGATCGGCTTCGATGCCGCCGCCGTGGTGCAGCGCTCGCGCGCCGTTTCAGGCCGCCTCAACATGGGCGTCAACGGCCTGCTCAAGAAGAACAAAGTGCAGGTGATCTGGGGCGAGGCGAAGCTCGGCAAGCCCGGCGAAGTCGTCGTCTCCAAATCATCCAAGGCGCCGATGCTGCCGCAACCTCCCGAGCCCAAGGGCGCGCTCGGTCCCGGCACTTACACGGCAAAGCACATCATCATCGCGACCGGCGCCAGGCCCAGGGTGCTGCCGGGCCTCGAGCCTGACGGCAAGCTGGTATGGACCTATTTTGAGGCCATGGTGCCGCCCGCCATGCCGAAATCCCTGCTGGTCGTCGGCTCCGGCGCCATCGGCATCGAATTCGCGTCATTTTACAATTCCATGGGTGTCGATGTGACGGTGGTTGAGATCGTCGACCGGATCATGCCGGTGGAGGATGCCGAGATCGCCAAAGTGGCGCAGAAGCAGCTCGAGAAGCAGGGCCTCAAGATCAAGACGGGTGCGAAGGTCAGTGCACTGAAGAAAGACAAGGACAGCGTCACCGCGACGATTGAGCAGGGGACCAGCAAGACCGATATCACGGTGGATCGTGTCATCTCCGCCGTGGGCGTCACCGGCAATATCGAAAATCTCGGCCTCGAGGCCCCGGGGGTCAAGACCGAGAAGGGTTCTATCGTCAGCGACGGCTACGGCCGCACCAATGTGCCCGGCCTCTATGCCATAGGCGACGTGGCGGGCCCGCCGATGCTGGCTCACAAGGCCGAGCATGAAGGCGTCATCTGTGTCGAGAAGATCAAGGGCCTCGACACTCACCCGATGAAGAAGGAGCAGATCCCCGGTTGCACCTACTGTCATCCGCAGGTCGCCTCCGTCGGCCTCACCGAGGCGACAGCCAAGGCGGAGGGCTATGAGTTGAAAATCGGCCGCTTCCCGTTTGTTGGCAACGGCAAGGCCATCGCACTCGGCGAGGATCAGGGCTTGGTCAAGACCATCTTCGACGCCAAGACCGGCCGCCTGCTCGGCGCTCACATGGTCGGCGCCGAAGTGACCGAACTGATCCA
>JANMQL010000406.1:0-3177 GCA_031370475.1 Hyphomicrobiales bacterium
CATATCGATTTCATGCTGTCGAAAATCCCCAAGGGCCGCTTCGGAACGGTCGATGAGGTGGCAAGCCTCGTCTGCTGGCTGGCGAGCGAGGAGTGTTCCTTCTCGACGGGCGCCGTCTTCGACGTTTCCGGCGGCCGCGCCACCTACTGAGGTCTTGCGTTGCGGCCTGTTCACTGATTAGTTATCTCAAGACCGGAGGCGTGGGAATATCCGGTGGCGGGAGGCCTGTAAATGGCGTTGCTCGACGTCCGCGGAGTATCGAAAAACTTCGGCGCCATCAAGGCGTTGACCGATGTGAGTCTGGCGATGGAGCCGGGCGAGGTGGTCGGCCTGATGGGCGACAACGGCGCCGGCAAATCCACTATGGTCAAACTGATCGCCGGCAACTTTCCGGCGAGCGAGGGCGAGGTCGCCGTCGAAGGCGAAATCTGCCATTTCCACAAGCCGGTCGAGGCCCGCGCCAAGGGCATCGAGGTCGTCTACCAGGACCTGGCGCTGGCCGATAATCTCACTGCCGCCCAGAATGTCTTCCTTGGCCGCGAGATCCGGAAGAAGCGTCCCTGGCCCTTCGACATTCTCGACAAGCAGGCGATGATCGACAAGGCCGCCGCCCTGTTCCAGGAACTGAAATCCGAAACAAGGCCGCGCGATCTGGTCAAGAAAATGTCGGGCGGCCAGCGCCAGGCTGTGGCCATTGCCCGCACAAGGCTTTCCAATGCCAAGATCGTGCTGATGGACGAGCCGACGGCGGCCATCTCGGTGCGCCAGGTGGCGGAAGTCCTCGAATTGATCCGCCGCCTCAAGGGCCAGGGCGTGGCGGTGATGCTGATCAGCCACCGCATGCCGGACGTCTTTGCCGTTTCCGACCGCATCATTGTGCTCCGGCGCGGCGCCAAGGTGGCCGACAAGGCAACCGCCAAGACGTCGCCGGAAGAAATCACCGGACTAATCACGGGGGCCATCCGTGCAGCGTAGCGTCTCCCACGCCGCCGCCGAAACCGGCCATGCCGTCATTTCCGAGGTCGCGCAGGTCAAGGAACAGACCGTCCTGCAGCGGGTCTTTTCCAGCCAGCCCTTCTGGATCGCCATCGCGCTCGTCGTTCTTATCGTTTACATGTCGGCCATCGAGCCGACCTTCGGCACGGTCGACAATACCGCCAACATGACCCGCAATTTCGCGCCCTTCGGCATCATGGCGCTGGGCATGACGGTGGTGATCATCACCGGCGGCATCGATCTGTCGGTGGGCTCCGTCATGGGCCTCGTCGCCATCGTCGCCGGCCTGTTTCTCACCTGGCACTATCCCTGGTACACGGCCTTTGCCATGGGACTGGTGGCCGGTCTCGCCTGCGGCGCCGTCAATGGTTTCTTCGTCGCCTATATCGGCATGCCGTCCTTCGTCGTAACCCTGGGCATGCTGTCGATCGCCCGCTCCCTGGCGGTGGTATTTTCGGCCAACCAAATGCTTTACCAGTTCGGGCCGGACGCGCCCATCGTCAAGGCGATCGGCCAGGCGAAATGGCCGCGCCAGACGCCGGGCGATTCCATTCCCGACTGGATTCCGCAATTGTCGGTGCATTTCTGGGTGATGATCCTGCTGGCGCTGATCGTCGGCTATGCCTTCAATTTCAAGGCCTGGGGCCGCCATCTCTTCGCCATCGGCGGCAACGAGCAGGCGGCACGCCTTACCGGCGTGCCGGTCGATTGGATCAAGTTCATGGCCTATGTGTTTTCGGCCTTCACCGCCTCGCTCGCCTCGCTCTTGCTGCTGGGCTACAACGGCTCGGCCATCAATGCCATGGGGCAGGGCTACGAGCTGCGCGTCATCGCGGCCACTGTCATCGGCGGCGCCAGCCTGATGGGCGGGGCGGGCACCGCCTTCGGTGCCGTCATCGGCTCGGCCTTTCTTGAAGTCATCCGCAACGCGCTGTTGATGGCGGGCATCGATTCCAACTGGCAGGGCGCATTCGTCGGCGCCTTCATCATTCTCGCGGTTCTTCTCGGCATGCAGACCGGCGGTAAGTCCATCATCGCCGCGACGCTGGAACGGCTCGTTCCCCGGAAGCACCGCTAGAAAAGCACCGGCCGGCGGCATGCCGGCGGGAGTTCGTTAAACACAGAGGAGGAAGACACGATGAAGAAATTTCTGCTGACCGCGGCAGTGGCCCTTGGCGCGCTGACCGTAGCCGTTTCCGCCGCACAGGCGAAATACGTTTTCGCCCTCGTGCCCAAGAACATGAACAACCCGTTCTTCGACCAGGCCCGCGACGGCTGCAAGAAGGCGGAAGCCGAATCGAACGGCGCCTTCGAGTGCATGTATATCGGTCCCGGCGAGCACGGCGGCGGCGATGAACAAGTGCAGATCGTCCAGGATCTGGTGGCCAAGAAGGTCGACGGCATCGCCGTGTCGCCCTCCAACGCCGCCGCCATGGCGGTTGCACTGCAGGCGGCCAAGGACGCCGGCATCCCGGTTCTCACCTGGGACTCCGACCTCCTGCCCGAGAACAAGGACCTGCGCGTCGCCTATATCGGCACCCACAACTATGAAATCGGCACCAACCTCGCCAAGCTCGCCATGGCGATCAAGCCGAAGGGCGGCACCATCTGCATTCAGTCGGGCGGCGCCGCGGCGGCCAACCACAACGAACGCATGCAGGGCATTCGCGACACGCTGGCGGGCGCGCAGTCGGCCGCCTCGCCTGGCGATCGCCTGACCGGCCAGAACGGCTGGACCGAAATCGAGGGCTGCCCGCTCTACACCGACGACGACTTCCCGCGTTCGGTGCAGCAGTTTGAAGACATCATGGCCAAGAATCCGACCCTCGATGCCTTCATTCCGACCGGCGGCTTCCCGCAGTTCATCCCCGACGCCAACCGCGCCGCGGTCGAGAAGTACAAGGACAAGATCGCCAACAAGGAATTGGCGCTCGTCGTCGCCGACACGCTGCCGGTGCAGATCGACCAGATGAAGGAAGGACTGTCTCTCGGCCAGGTCGGCCAGCGGCCCTTTGAAATGGGCTACAAGACCATGACGGCCCTTCAAGTCATGAAGGACGGAGGTGCTGCTCCGACCGATCAGACCTATACGGGCCTCGACGTCTGCACGCCGGAAACGGCCGACACCTGCATCGCCAAGTAAGGTTTCCGACAACAGTCACCGGGGCGGGAGGAGACTCC
>JANMQL010000007.1:0-2192 GCA_031370475.1 Hyphomicrobiales bacterium
GTGAACGGCGCCTGGCCGATCCAGGTCGCGCCTTCGGCGCCCATGTGCGTGAAGGTCGAAGTGCTGCGGTCCATCCACACCGCCATGAAGTGGCAGCCGTTGCCGGCGGTGGCGCGGCTGCCTTCGGGCACTCGCGTGGAGGTGTTGTGCGGGCAGCCCGAGCAGAAGTAGGGCTGGCGGATCGAGCGGGCCGTCGTGTGGCTGGCCGCCGGTCATCGCCACGGCGTCGTTGAACAGGATCTTGTAGGTCATGCTGACCTTGGCCGCGCATGCGGCTCGGATCGCCATCAGCCCGGAATGGTAATAGGTGCCGTCGCCGAGATTGGCGAAAATATGCTTGGTGTTCGAGAACGGCGCCTGGCCGATCCAGGGCGCGCCTTCGCCGCCCATGTGGGTGAAGGTCGAAGTGTTGCGGTCCATCCATACCGCCATGAAGTGGCAGCCGATGCCGGCGGTGGCGCGGCTGCCTTCAGGCACGCGGGTGGACGTGTTGTGCGGGCAACCGGAGCAGAAGTAGGGCTGGCGCAGTGTCACCACGTGTGGCCGGGCCAGCGCTTTCTCCTTGAACTCGAGAAAGGCGAGGCGCTCGCGGTAGCGCCCGCCCAGTTGTTTGTCCATGCCGAGCTTTGCGAGACGGCTGGCGAGGGCCTTGGCGATGATCGCGGGCGAAAGCTCATAGCTCGCCGGCAGCAGCCAGGTGCCGGCGGGCTGGCCGTCTGCCTGGCTCCATTCGCCGTTGTCGTCGAACTTGCCTACCACGCGCGGCGGTCGCATTTTACTGATGACATCTGCGCGCCATTCGTACAGTTCTTCCTTGATCTGGTACTCGATCA
Organism: Hyphomicrobiales bacterium; assembly: GCA_031370475.1. GTDB lineage: Bacteria > Pseudomonadota > Alphaproteobacteria > Rhizobiales > Aestuariivirgaceae > Aestuariivirga. Next base: position 834 of record JANMQL010000007.1, read on the forward strand.
GCTGGCGCTTTTCCTCCACCACCAGGATTTCTTCCAGGCCTTGGGCGAATTTGCGCGCGCCCAGCGGTTCCAGCGGCCAGGTCATGGCGACCTTGTACAGGCGGATGCCGAGGTCGCGCGCGGTGTTTTCGTCTATACCCAGATCGTTGAGCGCCTGCATGGTGTCGGCGTACGACTTGCCGGTGGTAATGATGCCCAGCCGCGCGCGCGGCGACTCCCAGACGATGCGGTCAAGACCGTTGGCGCGCACGTAGGCGAGCGCGGCGTAGACCTTGTAGTCGAGCAGGCGCACCTCCTGCTCGAGGATGCCGTCGGGCCAGCGGATGCCGAGGCCGCCCGGCGGCAAAACGAAGTCTGTCGGAATCTTCACCTGCACGCGATGCGGATCGATATAAACGGAGGCGCCCGACTCGACCACGTCGGTAACGCACTTGAATCCGACCCACAGGCTGGCGTAACGCGACATGGCGAAGCCGTGCAGGCCGTAATCCAGATACTCCTGCACGTTGGCCGGGTTCAGCACCGGGATGCAGCAGGCTTTGAGGATGTGCTCGCTCTGGTGCGCCAGCGTCGATGACTTGGCCGAGTGATCGTCACCGGCGAGCACCAGCACGCCGCCGTATTTGGAGGTGCCGGCGGAGTTGCCATGCTTGAATACGTCGCCGCAGCGATCCACGCCCGGACCTTTGCCGTACCACATGGAGAATACGCCGTCATATTTTGCGTCGTTGAACAGGTTGAGCTGCTGTGTACCCCAGATCGCAGTCGCGGCTAGGTCTTCATTTACGCCGGGATGAAATTTGATGTGGTGGGCGTCGAGGTGCTTCTTCGCCCCGTGCATGCCCTGGTCGATTCCGCCCAGGGGCGAGCCGCGATAGCCGGAGATATATCCGGCGGTATTCAGGCCGGCAGCGAGGTCGCGTTGGCGCTGCAGCATGGGCAGGCGTACCAGCGCCTGTGTGCCGGTGAGGAAGACGCGGCCGGCATCGGACCGGTACCGATCGGCCAGCTGATAGCCGTCCGCCGGGGCGGGCGACTCTTGCGCATCACGGACGACCACCGCGGCAGTATTCCAGACCAGCAGGCGAGATGAAACGAGAGCGCCGATTGACGGGCACAATCGGTCCGTGCGCAGGGGAAGTCGCGGTGGGACGCCGGCGATCGTCGAGCTCGATCGGGCGGGAGTCGAGTTCACCGTGCACGAGTTCGAGCACGATCCCGCCGAGCGCAGCTATGGGATCGCCGCCGCGACGGCGTTGGGGGTCGAGGCGGACAGGGTGTTCAAGACGCTGCTCGCCGACGTCACCGAGTCGAGCGGCGGCGTGTTCCAGGCGGTGGCGATCGTGCCGGTGACGACGC
>JANMQL010000055.1:0-2313 GCA_031370475.1 Hyphomicrobiales bacterium
ACGTCGGTCATGGCTCTCGCTTCTGTTGAGAAAGTCTCACCTGGCGGGTGTCTTACGCTCAACAGAAGGGCCGGGCAGGGGAGGAAACGTCAGCCGATGGGCCGGAAACGACGCATCAGAAGGCGACCCGCAGCCGCTCCAGCCCGTGGAAATGATAGGTGTCGCGGTAGCGGGGCGGCTCGGCAAGCGCAAGTTTCGGCAGGCGCTGGAAGAGGAGCGGGAGCGCCACCTGCATTTCCAGACGGGCCAGCGGCGCGCCGATGCAGAAATGGATGCCGGCTCCGAAGCTCACATGCGGATTGGGCTCGCGGGCCGGATCGAAACGGTCGGGATCGGCGAAGCGGGCCGGATCGCGATTGGCGGCACCCAGCATCAGGCCCACTTCCTCGCCCTTTTTGAATTTGACCCCGGCATAGTCGAGGTCTTCCAGCGCATAGCGGGTGAAGAGATGCAAGGGCGCGTCGTGGCGCAAGAGCTCCTCGACGTGGCCGTCGGAAATATTGTCGCGGATGCCGAGTTCAATGAGCGCCTTGACGCCGTTGCCGATGGCATGGACGGTGGCCTCGTGGCCGGCATTGAGCAAGAGGATGGCGGTGGTGACGAGTTCGTCCTCGGTGAGCTTGTTGCCTTGCTCTTCGGCGCGGATCAGTTCCGAGAGCAGATCCTCGCGCGGGGATTTGCGCCGCTCCGTGATATAGCCGCGCATGAAATCGCTAAACGCGATGGTGGCGGCGACCGCCGCATCTTCCACCGCCCGGTCGCGCCGGGCCTGGTACATGGCCACCATGTCATGGGACCAGGCGAGCAGCTGCTGGGCCATTTCATTGGGCACGCCGAGCAGATCGCAGATGACGATGACCGGAATGGGCGTGGCGAATTCCGCCAACAATTCGACTTCGCCCTTCGTCTCAAATCTGTCGATCAAGCCATTGGAAAGACTCGCGATAGAGGGGCGCAAACGCTCCACCTGGCGGGACAGGAAGGAACGGTTGACGAGGGCGCGGAGCCGCGTGTGGATGGGCGGCTCGAGCTCCAGCAGCGAATGTTGCTCGAAGGCGTAGAAGGGCTTGAGATGCCGGGGCGTCTCCGGCCAGCCCAGTTCCGCGCGGCTCGCCACATGCAAGATCTGGCGGCCGAAGCGGCGGTCGCGCAGCAAGGCGTTGACGTCCTCGTGGCGGGCGAAGCACCAGTAGCCATATTGCTCCCACTTGAAGACCGGGAGCTGGCTGCGGATCGCGTGGTAGGTGGGATAGGGGTTTTGGTAGAATTGCGGCTCGCGCGGGTCGAGGTCGACGGAACGTGTGTTGGAATCGATCATCATGGCGGGTAGCTTGCAATATGATTTTCCCTCTCTCCCAAGGAGAGAGGGAAAGTAGACAAGCGCATTTCGATCGGGAAGCATAGTGAATTGGAAAAGATGACAAGCACAGAAACCGCCGTTCGCGCCGAATTCATCGTGCTGGTGGCGCTGCTCACCGCCATGGTGGCCATGTCGATCGATGCCATGCTGCCGGCCTTGGGCGACATCGCGCGCGATTTGGGGGCAAGGAACCCGAATGACCGGCAGCTCGTGCTCACCGTGTTCTTCGCCGGAATGACGCTGGGCACCCTCGTCTACGGTCCGGTTTCCGACAGTTTTGGCCGCAAGCCGACCATCTTCGGCGGCCTGGCGATCTATGGGGCCGGCGCCTTGATCTGCCTGTTCGCAACATCCTTTCCCATGCTGCTGGTGGGCCGGATCTTGCAGGGGCTGGGCGCTGCTGGCCCCCGCGTGGTCTCCCTCGCCATGGTGCGCGATGGCAGTTCCGGCGCCGCCATGGCGCGGGTCATGTCCTTCGTCATGTCGGTATTCATGCTGGTGCCGATCCTGGCGCCGTCGATCGGTCAGGCGGTGCTGCTGGTGGCAGGCTGGCGCTGGATTTTTGTGGGGTTCCTTGGCATGGCGACGATCGCCGCCATATGGCTGGCGCTCCGCCAGGAGGAAACCCTGCCGCGTGACCGGCGGCTGCCCTTCTCGCCCAGGAGCATCTGGCAGGGAACGGTCGAAGTCGTGACCACGCCCGTCACCTTCGGCTACACGCTGGCGGTGGGCGCGATCTTCGGTTCCTTCATCACCTATCTTGCCACCTCGCAGCAGATTTTCGCCGACCAGTATGACCAGGGGAAACTCTTCGCCGTGTGGTTCGGCGTGCTGGCCGTGGGCATTGCCTTCGCCATGATGCTCAATGCCAGGTTGGTCATGCGCTATGGCATGCGCGAGCTTTCGAAGTGGGCTCTCAGGGCAAGCCTCGCCCTGTCGCTCGGCTTTCTGGC
>JANMQL010000062.1:0-3880 GCA_031370475.1 Hyphomicrobiales bacterium
GGCGAATTCGGCGAGGAGCCGCACCGTTCCGGAGAAGCCCCGCGTCGAGGAGCGCGTGACTTTCAGAAAATCGTCGTAGAATCCGATGGCGCCGAAGCCGAGGGTGACGAACAACACCGCCCAAACATAGAGATTGCGCAAGTCCGCCCACAACAGGGTTGAGACGAAGATGCCCGACAGCATCATCAGTCCGCCCATGGTCGGCGTGCCCTGTTTCTCGACGATATGGCGCTGCGGTCCGTCGGAGCGGATCGGCTGGCCCCGGCCCTGCTTGACTTTGAGCAGCGAGATAATGCCCGGACCGAACAGGAAGACGAACAGCAGCGCCGTCAGGATGGCGCCGCCGGTCCGCGTCGTCAGGTAGCGGAACACATTGAAGGCCGAGAACTCGTCGGTGAGGCTGGTGAGCAGGTAGAACAGCATTGATCAGGCGTCCTTGTTGACCGGCGCGAAACGCGCCCTGAGGGCCTCGGCCAGCGGACCCATGCGGCTGCCGAGCGACCCCTTGATCATCACCGCGTCGCCGGCCCTGAGACCGGACAGGAGAGCGTCGCGTAGATCTTCGGACGTTTTGGCATAGGCTCCGCGGCGCGATGCCGGAGTTCTGGCCCAGAGGTTCGCCATGAGGGGCCCGGCGGCATATAGGACATCGACCCGTGCTTCGTCCACTGGCTCGGCGAGATCGCCATGCAGGCCGGCGCCGAAGTCGCCCAATTCCAGCATGTCGCCCAGAACCGCGATGCGGCGCCCACCCTTGCCCGGTTTTGCCTGGGCGAGCAGCGCCAGGGCGGCACGCACCGAAGCCGGATTGGCATTGTAGCTTTCATCGATCAGCAGCAGTTCGCCGCCATCGATCCTGAGGCGCTCGCGAACACCCCGGCCCTTTGCCGGAGCTACGCCTGCGAGAGCCAAGGCGGCGCGCGCCAAATCGGCTCCGGCAAGCTTGACCGCCGCCAGCACGGCAAGGCTGTTAAGCGCCATATGCTCGCCCGCAAGGCCGAGCTTGTAGATCAGCGTCTCGCCGAGAATGTCGGCCGTGATGCAGCAGCAGTCGCCATGCAGTGCCGCCCGCTCGATCCGTGCCTCGGCCCGGGGACTGCGCCCGAAGCCGACGATATTGCTCACGCCCGCCGCCCGAGCTGCCGCCGCCAACTTGTCGAAGTATGGCGTATCGCGATTAATCACGGCATGACCGTCCGGCCCGACGCCAAGAAATATTTCCGCCTTGGCATCGGCGATTTCATCGAGCGATCTGAATTGGCCGAGGTGGCTTGCGGCGATTGCCGTGACAACGGCGACATGGGGGCGCACCATGCGGGTGAGCGGCGCGATCTCGCCGGCATGATTCATGCCGATTTCAAATACGCCATAGGCGGTCCGGCGCGGCATGCGGGCGAGCGTCAAGGGCACACCCCAGTGATTGTTGAACGAGGCAGCCGAGGCGTGGGTGAGGCCCGATTGCGAGAGGGCGGCGCGCAGCATGTCCTTGCTGCTGGTCTTGCCGACGCTGCCGGTGACGCCGATCACCTGCGCATGGCTGCGGGCCCGCGAGGCGCGGCCCAAATTCTCCAGCCCGCGCAACGGATCTTCCGCCACGATGAGAAGCGGCCCGGCGGCGCGCATCTCTTCCGTTGCTCGCGATACGACGGCGAGCCCCGCGCCCGCTTTGAGCGCGGCAATGACGAATTCGTGGCCGTCATGCTTCTCGCCCTTGATCGCCACGAAAATATCGCCCGCCGCCACGCTGCGCGAATCGATGGAAACGCCGGTGAGCGCCGCCGTCGCCGCGCCGGTCAACGTGCCGCCCGTCGCCGCGACGAGTTCCTCCACCGTCCACAATGCGCCGTCAGCCATGATAATCTTTCCCGGCGAGCGCCGCTTGCACCGCCTCATGATCGCTGAACGGGATCACACTCTTGCCGACGATCTGTCCTTCTTCATGGCCCTTGCCGGCGATGAGCAGCACATCGCCGCCGTGCAGCGCATCGACCGCCGCGCGGATTGCATCGGCCCTGCCGCCGATTTCGATGCCGCCCGGGCAGGCGGCAAGAATTTCCTTGCGGATCAGCGCCGCATCTTCGCTGCGCGGATTGTCGTCGGTCACATAGGCGATGTCGGCGAGCCTTGCGGCGATGGCTCCCATCTGCGGGCGCTTGCCGCGGTCGCGGTCGCCGCCGCAACCGAAGACCACGGCAAGCTGTCCCGTGACATAGGGCCGAAGGGCTGCAATGGCATTCTCCAGTGCGTCGGGCGTATGGGCATAATCGACGAAGACCGGCGCGCCCGTGGCGCTGCGCCCCACCAGATCGAGGCGTCCCTTGGCGCCTTTCAGTGACTCAAGCGCGTGCATGGCGAGCGCCTCCTCGCCACCGGTGGCAATCACAAGTCCCGCTGCGACCAGCGCATTCGACACCTGAAAGGCGCCCGCCAGCGGCAGAAACACCGCATGCCGCCGCGACGGTCCCGCGACCTCGAGCCTCTGGCCGAGACCTTCGCGCTCGGCGGCAATGAGCTTGAGCGCATCGCCGGCACGGCCGACGGCAAACGGCCGTAATCCCCGTGCCGCGGCGCGGCGGGCAACCTCGTTGCCGTGCGGGGAATCGGCATTGACGACCGCCGGCGCGCCTTGCGGCAGAAGCTCTTCGAAGAGCCGCATCTTGGCGGCGAAATAATCTTCGAAGCTGGCATGATAATCGAGATGGTCGCGGGTGATGTTGGTGAAGGCCCCGGCCGTCAAGCGCAGGCCGTCGAGACGGTATTGGGCCAGCCCGTGGCTCGACGCCTCGATCGACAGGTGATCCACATGATCCTCCGCCAGCGCCGCGGCAATTTCATGGAGCTTCACAGGGTCGGGAGTGGTGTGCTGCAGGTATGTGGAGCCGGAAGGGCCTACGACGCCGATGGTGCCGAGGCTGGCGGCGCGGAATCCCATGGAGGTCCAGATTTCGCGCACAAAGGCGGCAACCGATGTCTTGCCGTTGGTGCCCGTCACCGCCACCACGAGATCGGGCTGGCGGCCGAAGAAGCGCGCTGCCATCAGCGCGAAGAGACGGCGCGGATTGGGCGTGGCGATAACCGGCACGGGCACTTTGGCCGGGCCTCCGGCGCAGACGACCGCCACGGCGCCATTGGCGATCGCTTGTGGAATGAACTGAGCGCCGTCGGCATTCGTGCCGGGCAATGCCGCAAAGACGAATCCCGGCTTCACCGCCCGGCTGTCGGCGGTGAGTCCCGCGATGGCGAGCACCTCCGCTCCCCGGGGAAGCGATGCCTCGGCGCCGATCAATCTGGCGAGCGTCACGGTCACCGCCTCAGCCCTCTTGCTTCTGGACTTTCGCCTGCTTGGCGAGCTTTTCCGAATCTTCCGGCGTCAGCACGGGGACAACGCCGAGGAGCGGCGCGATGCGCTCGATGATCTTGGCCGCCGTCGGCGCGGCATTCCAGCCGGACGTCGCGAAACCGAATGTTTCGGGCGTCGCCTTCGGCTCGTCGAGCATGACGAAGACCAGATATTTCGGGTCGTCCATGGGAAAGGCGCCGAAAAACGAGGTCAGGTTACGGTTGCTCGAATACCGGCCATCGATGACCTTTTCCGCCGTGCCGGTCTTGCCGCCGACACGGTAGCCGATCACATCCGCCTTGGTGGCCGTTCCCTGCTCGACATTGAGCCGGAACAGATAGCGCAGTTTTTCGCTGGTCTCCGGTTTGACGATCCGCTCGGCCAGAACATGGGCTTCCTCACGCCCCCGCTTGATGAAAGTCGGGCGCAACATGTTTCCACCATTGATGAGCGCGGCCATCACCGCCGCACCTTGCAGCGGCTGCACGGCGAAACCTTGACCGAAAGCCGCCGTGGCCGTGGCAAGCCTGCTCCATTGGC
>JANMQL010000071.1:0-18598 GCA_031370475.1 Hyphomicrobiales bacterium
AGAGTATGTCGACATGGTCGCGGCCGGCATCATCGATCCCACCAAGGTGGTGCGCGTGGCGCTCCAGGACGCGGCCTCGGTGGCCTCGATCCTGATCACCACCGAAGCCATGATCGCCGAGAAGCCCAAGGACAAGCCGGCCGGCGGCGGCATGCCCGGCGGCGGCATGGGCGGCGGCATGGGCGGGATGGATTTCTAAGAAGTCCATTCGGCACCAAGCTGAGAAACACGAACCCCGGCGGAAACGCCGGGGTTTTTTGTTGACGGCCGTGCCTTCGCCAAGCAAGTTCAAGTGGGATGAGCAAACGGCTTGAAGCGATGCGGAGCAACCCGCGCGGGGATTGGACAATCGCGGATGTCGAGGGCCTTTGCCGCGAATTTGCCGTATCTTGCGCACCATCCCGATCCGGTTCGTCGCACTACAAAGTGTCTCATCAACGCATTCCGGAGATTTTAACGGTACCTTTCAAGCGGTCCATCAAACCTGTATATATCCGCAAGCTCGTGGCATTCATCGACACTGTGAAGAACCTGACATGAAGCGACTCGAATACCCGGTGATCGTCCAGCCCCTGCCGCCCGAGGACGGCGGCGGTTTTGTCGCCACGGTTCCCGACCTGCCCGGCTGCATGAGCGACGGCGAAACGCCGGAAGAAGCCCTGACCAATGTGCAAGACGCAATCGCAACCTGGATCGAGGCGGCAAAGGACATGGGCCGCAAGGTGCCGGAGCCTTCCAGCCGGCTGGCGCTTGCCGGATAAGAGAAGCCGCCAGTTACAGTCCCAGCGGGTACGCCGGAGATTTTTTGTCCTTAGGCCCTGTCTTGCTCCGGCCACAAGTTCCAGCGCATCATGCGACGGAATGGCGGACATCGCGCGTCTTGAGGGCGTGAGTAAAAGATGAATATTCAGACACTTCCCAATCCCGAAGACATCGAGGCAGTACTGGGACTCGATCGCAAGAGCCGCCGGCGCAAATGGGTAGTGCGCGGTGGGTGGGCCGCCATGGCCGCCGCGCTGCTGCTCCTCGGCTGGTGGTTCTGGCAGGCCGAGACCCAGACCGCCGCCGTGACCTACGACACCGCCCCTGTCACCCGTGCCGATCTCACCATCACGGTAACGGCGACCGGCAATATCCAGCCGACCACCGAGGTCGATGTGTCGAGCGAAATGTCGGGCGTGGTGCGCGCCGTCAACGTCGATACCAACAGCATGGTCAAGCGCGGCGACGTGCTGGCCGAGCTCGATACCGAAAGAGCCATGGCCCAGCTCGACCGGGGCCGCGCCAGCCTCGGCTCCGCCAAGGCCCACAGCGCCGATGCCCGCGCCACGCTGGCCGAGCAGACCCTGGCGCTGGCCCGCGCCGAGACCTTGCACCAGAAGGGCATTTCCGCCGCCCAGGACCTCGACCAGGCGCGCGCCGCCCATGACCGGGCAATCGCCGCACTCGCCGCCGCCGAGGCCGACGCCGCGGTGGCCAGGGCCGATCTGGCGCTGCGCCAGACCGATGTCGACAAGTCGCGCATTGTCTCGCCCATCGACGGGGTGGTTTTGAAGCGCAGCGTCGAACCGGGCCAGACGGTCGCCTCGTCGCTGCAGGCGCCCATCCTGTTCAAGCTCGCCGAGGATTTGCGCCGCATGCGGCTCGAGGCCGATGTCGACGAGGCCGATATCGGCGCCGTCAAGACCGGCCAGAAGGCAACTTTCGGCGTCGATGCCTATCCGGGCCAAAACTTTCCGGCGCAGATCAGCGCCATCGAATATTCGCCCAAGACCACCGAGAATGTCGTCACCTATACGGCGATCCTCAGCGTCGATAACGGGCAATTGCTGCTCCGGCCCGGCATGACCGCCACCGCCCGCATCGTCGTGGCCGAAATCGGCCATGCCCTGACAGTGCCCAACGCGGCGTTGCGGTTCGTGCCGCCGGAACCGAAAAAGCAGGAGAGCTTCAGCCTGATCCGCCTGTTCATGCCGCGCATGCCGCGCTTCGAGAAGGCCAGCACCAACGAAGCGGCGACCGGCGAGCGCAAGATCTGGATTCTCGACAACGGGGCGCCCCGTGCCGTCGCGGTCACCACGGGAGCAACCGACGGGCTGGTGACCGAAATTCTCACGGGCGACTTGGCCGAAGGCGCCCAGGTCATAACCGGCACCGGTCAGGCCGCACCGTGACAGGACTTGCGCCCCTCCTCGCCTTCGACGGCGTCGAGAAAATCTACGGCGAAGGCGGCGGCCGGGTGCGGGCGCTCGCCGGCGTCGATCTCGCCATCGGCCGCGGCGAATTCGCCGCCATCATGGGGCCCTCGGGCTCGGGCAAATCCACCGCCATGAATATTCTCGGCTGCCTCGATAGCCCGAGCCGCGGTGCCTATCGCTTCGCCGGCCTCGACGTCACGGGGCTGGGGCGCGATGCAAGGGCGCTGTTGCGCCGCGCCTATCTGGGCTTCGTATTCCAGGGTTACAATCTTCTGGCGCGCACCACGGCCTTGGAGAATGTCGAACTGCCGCTCATCTATCGGGGCCTGGCCAGGCGGCAGCGGCACGACAAGGCGGCCCATGCGCTCGAGCTCGTCGGACTCGCCGACCGCGCCGGCCACACGCCTTCCGAACTTTCCGGCGGCCAGCAGCAGCGCGTGGCGATCGCCCGGGCCATCGTCACCGATCCCTTGGTCCTGCTCGCCGACGAGCCCACCGGCAATCTCGATACCGCCCGCAGCCACGAGATCATGGCACTGCTGGCCCGCCTCAACAGCGAGCGCGGATTAACCGTCATCATGGTGACCCACGAGGCGGAGATGGCCGCCTATGCCAGCCGCCACATCCGCTTCCTCGACGGCCGCATCGCCTCCGACGGCCTGCGCGAGGCCGCCTGATGCTGTGGGAAACCGTCAAGCTCGCCCTGCAGTCGGTGCGCCGCAATGTGCTGCGCTCGGTGCTCACCCTGCTCGGCATCGTCATCGGCGTCGCCGCCGTCATCGCCATGGTGACGATCGGCACCGGCACCACGCGGAAAGTGACCGCCGAGCTTACCAAGCTCGGCAGCAACATGCTGATCGTCCGGCCGGGACAGAATATTTTCGGGCCGGGCGGCGGCGGCAACGAGGCGCGCTCCTTCCAGGAACGCGATATCGCCATCCTGCGCGCTGGCCTCGGCAATGTCCGCGCCTTGGCGCCGGCCGCGGTGAAGCAGGTGACCGCCGTCCACGGTCCGGACAATTACTCGACCAGCGTCACCGGCACCGATGCCGAGTTCTTCACCGTCCAGGACTGGAGCTTCAAATCGGGCCGCCCGTTCGCGGCCGGCGAGGTGCGCTCGGGCGCCGCCGTCTGTGTGATCGGCGAAACCGTGCGCCGCGAGCTGTTCGGCGGGCTCGACCCGGTGGGCGACAGGCTCAGGCTGGCAAATGTCACCTGCGAGGTGATCGGCCTGCTGGCGCCCAAGGGCCAGTCGGCCTTCGGCAGCGACCAGGACAACACCGTCATCATGCCGCTTCGGGCCTTCCAGCGCCGCATCGCCGGCAATAACCGCATCGCGTCGATCTATATTTCGGTGGCCAGCCGCGACGCCATCGCCAGGGTGCAAAGCGAGACCGAGGCGATGCTGCGCGAATTGCGGCGGGTTGCGCCGGGCACGGACGACAATTTCACGGTGCGCGACATGACCCAGATCGTGAGTGCGCTGACCGCCACTTCGACGGTGATGACCGGCCTGCTCGGCGCCGTGGCGGCGGTGAGCCTCCTGGTCGGCGGCATCGGCATCATGAACATCATGCTGGTGTCGGTCACCGAGCGGACCCGCGAGATCGGCATCAGGCTGGCGATCGGCGCGCTCGGCCGCCAGGTGCTGACCCAGTTCCTGGTGGAGGCGATCGTGCTGGCCCTGTTCGGCGGGACGATCGGCATTGTCGTGGGGCTGGGGCTGGCCGGGGCCGCGTCCTATGCCATGGGCGTTCCGTTTTCGGCCGATCCGCGGATCGCGGCTCTCGCCTTCGTCTTCTCCGGCATCATCGGCGTCGCTTTCGGCTTCTTCCCGGCCCGGCGCGCCGCCCGCCTCGACCCCATCGAAGCGCTGCGCCACGAGTGAAAGCAATTTTCATTCTCCCGGGCCCCGGGCGGAAAAAAATTCGGGCACGGAAGATTCGAGTCCGGAATGTCAGGTCTTCTTGCCGATCTTCCGCTTCGCAACCTCCGCCGCCGGATCCAGCAGGCGGTGCAGATGCACGATGACATAGCGCATCTGGGCGTTGTCGATGGTGGCGCGTGCCTTGCTCTGCCAGGCCTCATGGGCCTCGGCGTAATTGGGATAGAAGCCGACAACGTCGAGCTTCGACAGGTCTTTGAAATCGACCGACGACAGGCTGCTCAATTCGCCGCCGAACACCAGATGCAGCAATTGTTTGGCGGGTTTCTGTGCCGTCATGGTTCTCCCTTCCTGTCAAATCCCGGCGATGGTCAGGCCTTCGACCAGGCAGCTTGGCGCGTTGACCGCGCCGCGGAATTCTAGATCGCCGGCCGGCGTCAGATTGAGGAACATGTCCTTGAGATTGCCGGCGATGGTGATCTCGCTCACCGGAAAGGCGAGTTCGCCGTCCTCGACCCAGAAGCCCGAGGCGCCGCGGCTGTAATCGCCGTTCACCATGTTGAGGTTCATGCCGATCATCTCCGTCACATAGAGGCCGCGGCCCATCCGCCGCAGCAGCGTTTCGGCTGTCTCAGGGCCGGGTTGCAAATAGAGATTCGATGACGAAGGACTGGGCGATGAACTCAGGCCCCGCGCGCCATTGCCCTGCGGCGCGAGTTGCAGTTGCCGCGCCGAGCGCAGGTCGAGCAGCCAGCCGGTGAGCATTCCGTCATCGACGAGATTGCGGGCATGAACCGCCAGCCCTTCGCCGTCGAAGGGCCGCGAGCCCAATCCGCGGCGGCGCAGCGGATCGTCGCTGATGACGATGCCGGAGGCAAATATCTTCTGCCCCATCCGCTCTTTCAGAAAGCTGGTGCCGCGGGCAATCGCCGCGCCGCTGATGGCGCCCGCCAGATGGCCGAGGAGGGATCCGGCGCTGCGATTTTCGAACATCACCGGCACGGCCTGGGATTTCACCTTGCGCGGACCGAGCCGCCTGGCGGCGCGCCGCCCGGCGCTGGTGCCGACGTCCTCCGGCGATTTGAGATCGGCGAAATGCACCGCCGAGGAATAATCGTAATCGCGCTCCATGGCCGTGCCCTCGCCGGCGATCGCTGCAACGCTGACCGAAACGCCGGTGCGCCGGTAACCCTGCGCAAAGCCGTTGGAGGTGGCAAGCGCCATGGCGCGGCTCGTGGCCGATGCGCTGGCGCCTCCCGATTTGGCGGCGCCGGCGACGGCAAGGGCGGCCGTTTCCGCCGCCAGCGCCATCTGCTGCAGCTGCCCGGCGTCGGGAAGATTTGCCGAGACCAGGTCGAGATCGGCAATGTCGCGGGCCAGGAACTTCGCTTCGGCGATGCCGGAATAGGGATCGGGCGGCGCCAGCCTGGCCATGGCGATGGCGGTTTCGGCGAGACGCGCAATCGCTTCACGGGTCAGCACGCTGCCGGCGATCGTCGCCGCCGACTGGCCGACGAAAACCCGCAAGCCCAGTTCGCGCGCTTCCGCCTGCTCGAGCTTTTCGATTTGGCCCTCGCGCAATTCGATATCGGTGCCGCGCCGGTCGATGGCCAGCGCATCGGCGGCGTCGGCGCCGAGCCCGCGGGCCTGCGCCACCGCATCGGCGGCAAGGGTGAGAAGTTCGTCGATCATGCGATGAGTGAATCCAGCAAGAGGGCAATGACGATGATGAGGCCGAAATCCCGGTTGGAGCGGAACAGGGTAAGGCAGCGTGAAGCGTCATCGGCCTCGAAACGGCTGACCTGCCACAACGCCTGCAAGGCGGCCGCGGCAACACCCATATGGGCGATCCAGCCGCCGCCCGCAAGCTGGATGGCGACGGCGATGAGGATCAGCGCCGCCGCGAAGAAGCCGATGAGCCACACCCGCGTATTGGCCCCGAATTTCAGCGCCGTCGATTTGACGCCGATGAGAACGTCGTCCTCCTTGTCCTGGTGGGCATAGATCGTGTCATAGGCGAGCGTCCAGGCGATGCCGCCGAGGTAGAGCAGGAGAGGTGGAGCGGCGAGGCCGCCCGTTGCCGCGCTCCATCCCACCAGCGCCCCCCAATTGAAGGCGAGGCCCAAAACCGCCTGCGGCCAATAGGTGATGCGCTTCATCGACGGATAGACCGCCACGATCGCCAGAGACGCGGCGCCCAGCGCCACCGTGAACCAATTGAATTGCAGCAGGATGACGAGGCCGATGAGACACTGCGCCGCCAGGAAGGCGAGAGCCTGCGTGACGCTCACCTGGCCCGACGGGATGGGCCGCGACCTGGTGCGCGCCACCGCCGCGTCGAAGTCCCGGTCGATGATGTCGTTGAGGGTGCAGCCGGCGCCGCGCATGACGATGGCTCCGGCGAGAAACAGCAGGGCATGGCGGAGATCGGGCAGGCCGCCGCCCGCCGCGATCCGCGCCAGGGCCAATCCCCACCAGCACGGCAACAGCAGCAACCACCAGCCGATCGGCCGGTCGAACCGGGCAAGGCGTCCATAGGGGCGGGAAAATTCCGGCAGCAACCGGTCCACCCAATTGTCCGGCGGCGCGTCGGCCACCGGCTTGCTGGCATCGTTCATGGCCGGCGTGTTACAGCATGACCTCCATGAAAACCACTCCTCGCCTCCATATCGAATCCGAACTTGCCGCGGGCAATAACGTGGCGCTCGCCCGCGAGCAGGCCCATTATCTGACCGCCGTCCTGAGGCTCTCCCCCGGCGATCCGGTGCGCGTCTTCAACGGCCGCGACGGCGAATGGCTGGCCTATCTGACGACTGTCGCCAAGAAGGCCGCCGGCCTGCGCTGCGAGCGGCGCGTCGCCGACGCGGTGTCGCCGCCCGACATCGATTATTTGTTCGCGCCCTTGAAACATGCCCGCCTCGATTATGCGGTGCAGAAGGCAACCGAGCTGGGTGCCCGCCGGCTTTGCCCGGTCATCACCGCCCGCACCGTGGCGGAGCGCGTCAATCTCGAACGCATGCGCGCCAATGCCATCGAAGCGGCGGAACAATGCAATCTGGTCTGGGTGCCCGAAGTTCTCGAACCGCAAAAACTCGACCGGGTCCTGGCGCAATGGCAGAAGGGCAGGGCGCTCGTCTATTGCGACGAGACGGCGGGCGTCGCCGACCCCATCGCCGCGCTGCGCAATGTCAAGACTCCCGCCGCCCTGTTGATCGGCCCCGAAGGCGGCTTCACCGATGCCGAGCGGGCTCTGCTCAAATCCCTGCCTTCCGTTACCGCCATTTCCCTCGGCCCCCGCATCCTACGCGCCGATACGGCGGGGGTTGCGGCCCTTGCCCTCATGCAGGCGGTACTCGGCGACTGGCATCAAGGGCGCTGATCGGTCGCTTGCCAATCTTTGACTTGCCGGTTCGGGAGCCGCCCCCTAAATGCTCTCTCCCGAGACTGCAAGGATTGAGCAATTGAGCGGACCGACCCCCGATACGGCCGAGGCGCGCGCGCCCCTCGAAAGCAAGCGTCAGCTCATCGACTATCTGGCGGCCGGATCGAAGCCGAAATCCGCCTGGCGCATCGGCACCGAGCACGAGAAATTCGCCTTCCTTACCGATACGCTGGCGCCGGTTCCCTATGACGGCCCGCGCTCGATCAAGGCCCTGCTCGAAGGCCTGCGCGACCGCTTTGGCTGGCAGGGCGTCTATGAGGGCGGCAACATCATCGCCCTTTCCGATCCGCAAGGGCTCGGCAATATCTCGCTCGAGCCCGGCGGGCAATTCGAACTCTCCGGCGCGCCCCTCGCCACCGTCCATGACACCTGCGAGGAAGTGCACGAGCATCTGGTTCAGGTGCGCGAAGTGGGCGATGCCCTGGGCATCGGCTTTCTCGGGCTGGGCGCCTCGCCCACCTGGTCGCGCGCCGAAACCCCGGTCATGCCCAAGGGCCGTTACGGCATCATGGCGCCCTATATGGACAAGGTGGGCAAGCTCGGCCGCGACATGATGTTCCGCACCTGCACGGTGCAGGTCAATCTCGACTTCGGTTCCGAGGCCGACATGGTCAGGAAGCTCCGCGTCTCGCTGGCGCTGCAGCCCGTCGCCACGGCGCTCTTCGCCAATTCGCCGTTTCTCGACGGCTTGCCCAACGGCTTCTTCTCGTTCCGCTCCGAGGTCTGGCGCGATACCGATAATGCCCGGGCCGGCATGCTGCCCTTCGTTTTCGAGGAGGACTTCGGCTTCGAGCGCTATGTCGACTACGCCCTCGACGTGCCGATGTATTTCGTGATCCGCGACGGCCGGTTCATCGATGCGGCGGGCGAAAGCTTCCGCGCCTTTCTCGAAGGCAAGCTGCCGCAATTGCCGGGCGAGAAGCCGGTGATGAAGGATTGGGCCGATCACATCACCACGATTTTCCCGGAGGTGCGGCTCAAACAATATCTCGAAATGCGCGGCGCCGATTCGGGGCCGTGGCGCAGGCTTTGCGCGCTGCCCGCTTTGTGGGTGGGATTGCTCTACGAGCAGGGCCCCCTCGATCAAGCCTGGGATCTGGTCAAGGACTGGACGGCGGAAGAGCGCCAGCACTTGCGCGATGCCGTGCCGCGCCAGGGCCTCAAGGCGAAACTCCGTGGACGGACGGTTCGGGAGATCGCCGGGGACATGCTGAAACTGTCGCGCGCCGGATTAAGGGCCCGCGGCCAGCAGGGCTGCAAGGGCAAGACCGAAGCCTCCTTCCTCGACGTCCTCGACGAGACCGCGGCCACCGGCAAGACCGCCGCCGAAAACCTGCTCGATCTCTACAACGGCCCCTGGGGCGGCAAGATCGAACGGGTGTTCCGGGATTTTGCCTATTGATCAGCCGGCGAGGACGGCAATGCCGAGGCGCTGGGCGGCGGCAGTCAATTCACGATCCTTGCTGGCGATCGGCAGAGCCAGGCGCATCGCCAATTCGACATAGGCGGCATCATAGACGGTGAGCGTTTGGCTCCTCGCCACATCGAGAATCTCCGACCAGGCGCGGATCGGCGGGCTCGTGTCGGCGGCGATCGGCAACCGCGACAGAAGTTCCAGCCGCGCCGCCGTATCGGCGGGCATGATGCGCTTGCGCCGCTCGGCCTGACGCAAGACATTTCCGACTTCGAGATACCACAGCGCCGGGACGCGCGCGCCATGAACGCGAACCCGCTCCAGAACCCGGTCGGTTTCGGGCGAGGCTTCATCTTCGAAACACCACGCCACGGCAATCGAGGCGTCGATGACAACGGCGTTCACTTGCGGCCTTCGTCGCGCAGGGATTTCCAAGAAATACCGCCAAGCGTAGTGCCGCGCCGCAGGGTCTTCAGCCTGGCGGCCGTCTCCTTGTTTTGCGCATCGGCGGCACGGACTTCGCCGACGAGGCGGGCCACCGCCTTGCCGTGGCGGGTGATGACGATTTCCTCGCCCGCTTCGACCCGGTCGAGGAGCGCCGAAAGATGCGTTTTGGCCTCAAAGGCACCGATGGTAATCATGGATAACTCAGTCCAGAAATATCAACTAGTTGAATATTTAGGACGGAATATTGCAAATGTCAATTCTGCCGCCGAGACGACGGTGCGCACATTCCGGGATTTCGCCTACTGAAACGCGATGTGGCCGGGCCGCCGCAGCAAAGCCTCGGCCCCGCTGGCAATTTCCTGCACAATATCGGCGGCGGGTCTGATGTCGTGGATCAAGTCGACGCCTTCGCCGGCGAAGACCACGGCGGTGTTGACGTCGCCGGCGCGGGCGGCGGTCCAGAACCGTTCCTTCTCCGCCTCGATCCGGGCGGCGAGTTCCGCCTCGCGGCCGTGCCATTTGGCGGTGAAATCATTGGCCAGCGCCCGGCCCGAATAGCCCCGCGGCCAGTCGAGCTCGCGAACGATGTCGAAGATGCGGGTGCGCAGTGTTTGATCGCCGCTGGCGCGCGTCAGCAAATCCTTGGCGTTGTCATGGCCCAGCGCCTCGGGCGTCGCCCAGAAGCGCGTGCCGATCAGCGCGCCGCCGGCGCCGAGCATCAGGGCGGCGGCCAGTCCCCGGCCATCGGCGATACCGCCGGCGGCGAGCACCGGAATAGGATCGACCGCATCGACGACCGCCGGAACCAGCGCCAGCGTGGCGCGATTGTGCATGCCGTGGCCGCCGGCCTCGGTGCCCTGCGCCACGATGATGTCGGCGCCCGCCGCCGCTGCGCGTCTCGCCCCCGCCACATCCTGCACCTGGCAGATGAGCAGCGCGCCACTGGCCTTGATCTTCGGCGCGAATGGCGCCTCGTCGCCGAAGGACAGGAACATCGCCACCGGCTTGCGCTCGAGCGCCTGATCGAGAAGCTCGGGGAATTTCGCCAGCGACCAGGTGATATAGCCCACGCCGATCCTGGCATTGCCGGCGGCGCGGAATTCGCGCTCCATGAAATCGCGCCCGCCATAGCCGGCTTTCGGATCGCCATAGCCGCCGCCGATGATGCCGAAGCCGCCCGCCGCCGTGACCGCCGCCGCCAGCCTGCCGCCGGCAACTCCGCCCATCGGCGCGAGCACGATCGGATGCGTGATGCCGAGCAGCCGGGTGACGGCGGTGGCGATCGCCACGGCTACTCCGCTGCCGCCATGGCGGGCTGCAGATTGCCCAGGCTCTCGCTGACATGCCGGGCCAGCGCCTCGATGGCCGAGCTCGGGCGCCCCGGTTTCCGCACAAGACCGATGTCGAAAGAACGGAGCTTCGGGAATCCATCTTTTTCGGTGAGCACCCGCAGGCCGGGGCGCACGTAGAGTTCCGGCATCGCGCCGACCGCCAGCCCCGCCTGCACGGCGGCGTTGACCGCATTGGAATTGGAGCTCGAATAGGCGATGCGGTATTTGCGCCCGCTGGCTTCGAGCGCGGCGAGCACCGCCTTGCGCCAATCGCAGCCCGTATGCGACACCGCCAGCGGTAGCACATCGAGCATGTGGATCGAATGCCTCATCGACGTTACCCACACCAATGGCTCGCGCCGCATCGGCTCGTCGGTGACGATGTCGCAGCCGAAGGTGATTAGCGCCAGATCGATCTCGCCACGCTTCACCCGCTCGAACAAACCCGCGCTCGTCAGGCAATCGACATCGACGGTGACCAGGGGATGGCTGCGGGCGAAACGCGCCAGGATTTCCGGCAGGAAGCGGTCGGCATAATCGTCCGGCGTGCCGAAGCGCACCGTTCCGGTCAGTTCCGGCCGGGTGAAGGCCGAGACCGCCTCGTCGTTCATGGTGACGATGCGCCTTGCATATTCGAACAATCGCTCGCCGTCCGGCGTGAACCGGGTCATGCGCCCGTCGCGGGCAAAGAGCGGGCGGTCCAGAAGCTCCTCCAGCCGCTTCATCTGCATGGAAACGGCCGATTGGGTCTTGTGCACCTCTTCCGCCGCCCGGGTGAAGCTGCCGGTGTCGGCGATGGCCAGGAAGGTCTTCAGCAGGTCGACGTCGAGATTGGGGATCATGGCCGATATCCATCATGTTTCGTGATGGATAGTATAAGATACATTCGTTGGACTAATCAATAGAAAAGAGCGAAAAAGCAGCATCACAAACGTGATTACTGCCACTTTCGGGTGGCTAGCCGTGGAAAGATTGGGTCTTTTCGCGATCCAAGGAGAATTGCCATGAGAAACTATGCTTTGCACCGGGCCGCGTCCCTTGGCGAATTCGGGGCGATTTCCCACCTGCGCCGTTTCCTCCGCAACTGGGTTGCCCGCCGGGCCATCGCCAGGCTCGACAACTACGACGACTTCCTGCTGCGCGACATCGGCGTCACCCGCGACGACATTCGCTGGGCCTCGCACCTGCCGCTGAGCCAGAACGCTGCCCTGGCCCTGGAAGAACGCTCGGTCAGGCAGCGCCGTGCCGACTTCGCCAGGCGTCCCGGTTGGGGGCGGCTTGAAATGAGGCAAGTTGCGATTGCGGCAAAGACTTCTAGCGCCGCCGCGACCCCAGGATATCGGCAAAAATATCGTCGAGCGACGGGCTGCGCGTGCGTCTCCGCCGCCGCGTTGTCCGCCGCCGCCGGGTACCGAAATAGTTCGTATAACTGCGTCGCCGCCGGCGCGGCGCCAGCTGTCGTGCCACACCCTGCACCGCGCTCTTGACGAGGGCCGAAACGATGGTGTCGAGGATTCCACCGCCGGAATCGGCGGCAGTTTGCGCGCCAGCCAGCGGCATGGCCTTGGCATGGCTGCGGGCCAGTGCCGCCAAGACCGCCGTCGCGGCGAGGGCGGCGAGCTTTTCCAGCGGAGCCTCCGGAATACTGCCCGCCAGCCTGCGCATGTCGACGATCGCCGCATTGCGTGAGCCATAGATGTCGGTGAGGATGGCGTTGCCGTCGGCCACCGCTTCGGCTCCGGTCATGGAATTGCGGTCGTCGAGGTCGGCATCGCCGCCGTCCTCGAGAAGATCGAGAAGGTCCTCGAAGGCTTGCGGGTCCGCTTCTGCCTTGTCCTTGAGCTGACCGGCAATCGCCGGGCCCAGAGCGGCGAATGCGGTCTTGGTCGCCGCCGCGCTCAATCCCGTGGCCGCCGCCACATTGGCGAAAAAGGCGCCGCCCTGGGCGCTTGCCAGCATGTCGATCAGGGCCATGTCGTCTCCCGGTCAGGCCGTCTTGGCTGTCATCCGGCCTACGATCCTATAGGCGGCGGCGACCGACGCAAGGCCGAAGATGACCGAACCCAACGCGGTTCCCGCCAAGACGCCTTCTGGCCCAGCGATAGCGGCGCCGTACCAGGCAAACGGAATGGTGCCAAGCGTTGCCTTGCCCCAGTTGAACCAGGTCGAAAGATTGGGCCGCCCGAGATTGTTGAAGGCGGCGTTGGCGACGAATTGCGCCCCGGCGAAGGCCCAACTCACCGCGATAAAAGTGCAGAAGAAGACGACGAGATCGACGGTGCGCCCGGCCGCGCGGAACGCCTCCGCCAGCTCGTGGCGGAACAGGAACAGCAACAGCGAGGTGGCCAGCGTATAGATGGCGGCGAACAGCAGGGCGTCGTTGAGAGCCCGGCGGACGCGGGCGAATTGCCGCGCCCCGAAATTCTGCCCGATGATCGGCCCGACCGATCCCGACAGCGAGAAGATGACGCCGAAGGCGACCGGCACGACCCGGCCGATAATCGCCGAAGCCGCCACCGCCTCGTCGCCGAAGGGAGCCACCGCCCGCGTCACATAGGCATTGGCGAAAGGCGTGGCGAGTTGCGTGAGGATGGCCGGAAAGGCGATGACCAGGATTTCGCCAAGATCGCGCCGCAGCGCCCCAAGCCGCAAGGGCTGAAGAAATCCATGGACCTTGGCAACGCCATGCAAGCCGATGGCGAAGGCCGCCACATCGGCCAGCACATTAGCGGCGGCCGCACCCTGAATGCCCCAGCCGAAAACGAAGATGAAGACCGGATCGACGAGCGCCGTGATCACTCCCGCCGCCAGGGTGATGTACATGGCGCGCTTGGGATCGCCGAGGCCGCGCAGGATGAAGGAGCAGGCAACCGCCCCCGACAGCAGAATGAAGCCCGGCGTCAGGGTCCAGATGAACAGCATGGCCAGATGCTTGGCCGCGCCTTGCGCGCCAAGCAGGCTCAGCATGGGCCCCACCGCGATGGCGATCGCCGCCGTCAGCACCGCCGAGATCAGCAGTGAAAACATCAGCGAAGAGGTGGCGAAGTCGCGGGCCCGTTCGGTCTGGCGGGCCCCGAGATTGCGCGCCACCAGCGCCGCCGCCGCGATGCCGGTGCCGATCGACATCGACAAATTGGCGAAGGCGATGGTTCCGGCATAACCGATGGCCGCCGTCACTTCGGTGCGCCCCAAGAGGCTCAGATAAAAGAGATCGAGAAGGTCGACGAGGAACATGGCCATCAAGCCGAGGGCGCCGGTCAGCGTCATCACCGCCACATGGCGCATGGTCGAGCCGGTGACGAAGCGGGCCGGGACGGCCGGCGCGGCGGCTTCGCTCATGGCGCGAGCCCCAGCGACCGCGCCGCGGCGAGGAGGGCGCCATGGGAACGGAAATGATGGCCGATGAGCCCCGCCATCGTGGCACCCTGAACGTTCGAGCGCTTGTCGTCGATGAACCAGGTCTCCGCCGCCACGCCGCCGATGCGGGCAAGCAGTCGCGTGAAGCTCGCCGGATCGGGCTTCTTGGTGGCGAACTCGTAGGAGCAATAGCGCTCGGAAAATATCGCCGCCGCTTCGGGAAACAGCTCGGCGAAATGCAGCTTCACCAGCGGCCCGTTATTGGAATAGATGGCGAGCCTGGCGCTGCGGCCGATCGTCCGCGCCAGATCGAGAATTTCCGGCGACGGCGTCATCGACTGCCGGCGCGCATCGATCCATTCGGATCGCGTCAGTTCATGGCCGATGCGGCGGCCGAATTCGGCGAGATATTCCTCCGGGTCGGGATAGGCTCCGGCGTCGGAATCGCCCTCGAAGCCCGAATCCCAGATGGCGGCGCGGATATCGCGCGGCGTCTTGGCGGTGAGCCGTGACAGCACCCGCAGCCTGCGCCCGAGATCGTAATGGCAAAGGACATCGTCCATGTCGAAGATCACAAGGCGCGGCGGCATTTCAGGCGGCCGTTCCACCCACCGTCAAGCGGTCGATGCGCAAGGTCGGCTGGCCGACGCCCACCGGTACGCCCTGGCCCAGCTTGCCGCAGGTGCCGATGCCGGGATCGAGCGCCATGTCGTTGCCCACCATGGAAACGCGGGTCAGCGCATCGGCACCCGAGCCGATGATGGTGGCGCCCTTGACCGGCGTGGTGATCCGGCCGTCCTCGATCAGATAGGCCTCGGTGCAGGAGAACACGAATTTGCCGGACGTGATGTCGACCTGGCCGCCGCCGAAAGACTTGGCGAACAATCCCTTCTTCACCGAGGCGAGGATTTCATCGGGATGCCTGTCTCCCGACAGCATGTAAGTGTTGGTCATGCGCGGCATCGGCGCGTGCGCATAGGATTGCCGGCGCCCGTTGCCGGTGGCGGCGACCCCCATCAGCCTGGCATTGAGCCGGTCCTGCATGAAGCCCACCAGGATGCCGTCATCGATGAGTGTCGTGCAGTTCGACGGCGTGCCCTCGTCGTCGATGGAGATCGATCCACGCCGGTTGGGGATCGTGCCGTCATCGACGATGGTGATGCCCTTCGCCGCGATGCGCCGGCCCATCAGTCCGGCGAAGGCCGAGGTTTTCTTGCGATTGAAGTCGCCCTCGAGCCCGTGGCCGACCGCCTCGTGCAGCAATATGCCGGGCCAGCCGGGGCCGAGCAGCACATCCATCTCGCCCGCCGGTGCGGGCCTCGCTTCCAACTCCACCAGGCTTTGCCTGAGCGCCTCGCGCACCGCCGCCTGCCAGATATCTTCGGTGAAATAGGAGAGAGGCTCGCCGCGGCCCCCGAGGCCGTGACTGCCCTGGCCCTGATCCTTGCCGTTGCCGGCGACGACCGACACGTTGAATCGGACCAGGGGGCGCACATCGCGGTAGCTGCCGCCGTCGGCGCGCAGGATCTCGATGGCCTGCCAGTCGCTGGCCAGCGACACCGACACCTGCTGCACCCGGGGATCGAGGCCGCGGGCAAAGCTGTCCGCCTTCTGCAGCAGAGCGATCTTCTCGGCAAAGCCCAGCGCGGCGGCCGGATTGGTCTCGGCATAGAGCTTGCGGTTGGTGCGGGTGGGCGCCAGGGCCACCGTGCCGGCGCGGCCGCGCGCCGCCGTCTTGCACACTTCGGCGGCGCGCTTCAGGGAGGCTTCCGAAATTTCCGTTGCATGGGCATAGGCTGCCGTCTCGCCGGCCACCGCGCGAAGCCCGAAGCCCTGGCTCTCGTCGAAGCTCGCCGATTTCAGCTTGCCGTCGTCGTAGACCAGGTTCTCGCTCTGGCGCTTTTCAAGAAACAATTCGCCGTCATCGGCGCCGTCGAGGGCTTCGGCGACGATCGCCGCGGCGCGCTGGCGCGAAACTTCGGCATGATCGAAAAACGATATGGGCGCTGTGGCTGGCAAGGCGGCGATTCTCCGGTGGCGGGCTCGCAATCAAGATAGGCGCGCGCCCGCTCCGCTGCCAGTGCCGGCGCTAGAGTTTTTCCAGCTCGGCCAATGCTTCGGCAAATCCAGCCAGCGGCATGGCCGACGGCAGGCCGAGTCCCGGCGCTTCGTAATAGTTGAAGCTGGCCGACCCGCCGTTCCTGAACTTGTCGAGAAGTTCCGCCGTCACCGCGGCGAATGCCACGCAGACTTGCGGCAGGCAGCGGCTGAATTGCAGCCGGTCCGTGGCTTTGCCGTCGATTTCGACCGTAACGCCGGTGGGCAGAAACACGCCGATCGGCACGGCGATCCGCATCTGGTTCACCGCGCCGCCGGGCTTGGCCTTCACGAAGACCAAGGAGAGGGTAGCTGCAGGGTTTTTGTCGTTGCGCGTGCGCTGCGCCATCACGCACATTCTCGCGGATTGTCCGCCGCCCATGTTCTCGCATTGCACCGTCCAGCCGCCATGCGTGGCGACAATTTCGACGGCGGGAGCCGTCCCGCCGGGCGGCGGCTGTTCCTGGGCGCCGGCCGTCATGGCCGCCGCGAGCGGCAACGATGCAAGAGTGAGCCATATGCCGGTTCGGCGGATGATGGCGATTGACCCCTCGGCCAATTTAAAGTTCGCCCAATGCATTGAAGGCGGCCGAGAAGCCCGCGAGGGAAATTTTCATCGGCAGGCCGATGCCCGGCGCCTCGTAGATGATGAAATTGGCGGCCGTGCCCTTCTTCATCTTGTCGAGTGTCTCCGGCGAGGCTTCGGCGAAGGCCATGCACACCTGCGGCATGCAACGGGTGAAGGGCACGCGGCCCACCGCGGCGCCGTCGATTTCCAGCGCCACACCGGTCGGCAGGAACACGCCGATCGGCGCCATCACCCGGATCATGGTGACCGGCTTGTCCGCCTGCTTGCCGCGAATCAGCACCAGCGTGAGGACCGCCTTCGGATTCTTTTCGCTTTGGGTGCTCTGCACCATACCGCACTGCTTCTGGCCTTCCGCCTGGCCAGCGGCGGCCTGACCGGCGGGGGCGGCTTCGCACTGGATCTTCCAGGCGCCATGGGTGGCGATCACTTCGACGGCCGGTGCCGCCGCCGGTTTGGCCGTGATGCGCGGACCGAACTGCTTCGGCGGCGGCTGGTCCTGTGCAATGGCCGGGCCGCCGGAAATGAGACCGAGCGCCGCAACGGCGGCAAGTCCGCGGATAATCGATGTGATTCGCACGAAAACGACCTTCTCACGATGCTGCGGCGGCTCTTAGCGCCGGGTTTTGGATTAGACAACAGCGAATTCCCGGATAAATAGGGCGGAATTCCGGTCGTCGGAATTGATTGTTTTGCAACGACGTTTTGCCGCGCCCGGGCAAGTTGCGGCAACCTTGCGAATGTGGTTCACATTCCGCCCGATGCGCGGTAACCCCCTCGGGGCGGCCGGACCCGGTGCTGGCCGGGAAGACTAGACCTGGAAAGGGGCGACGATGAAGTTCGCGAACAGACTCATTACTTTAGGCTTGGCGCTCGGCCTGGCGCCCGAGGCGATGGCGGCGGCCGGGCATCCCGAGCCCTGGCAGATGACGCTGCAGGATGCGGTAACACCCGTCGCCCATGGCATTCATTGGTTCCACAACGGCCTGCTCTTGCCGCTGATCACGGCGATCACGCTCTTCGTTCTGGCGCTGCTGGTCTATGTGATGGTGAAGTTCAACGCCACGGCCAACCCGGTCCCCTCCAAGACCACGCACAATACCTTGGTCGAAGTCCTGTGGACGGTCATTCCGATCGTCATCCTCGTCGTTATCGCCATTCCCTCTTTCCGTTTGCTCTATCTCGAACGCGACATTCCCGCCGCCGACATGACCATCAAGGTGATCGGCAATCCGAGCTGGAACTGGACCTACGAATATCCCGATTTGGGCGTCAACGACGACGGCTCCGCCAAGGTGAGCTTCACCGCTTATCTCAAGCCCAAGGCCGAGGCCGAGGCGGCCGGCGAGCCCTGGCTGCTGGCCACCGACGTTCCCGTCTATGTGCCGGTCAACAAGATCGTGAAACTTATCATCACCGCCGATCCCGAAGGCATCATCCATGCTTGGACCATTCCCTCCTTCGGCATGAAGATCGACGCCATCCCCGGCCGCCTCAACGAGGATTGGTTCAAGGCGGAAGTGGAAGGCACCTATTACGGCCAATGTTCGGAGTTGTGCGGCAAGGACCACGCCTTCATGCCGATCGAGGTGAGGGTCGTCTCCGAGGCCGACTACAATGCCTGGGCCGAGAAGGCCAAGACGGCCGGCATCGAGGAAGCCCACAAATTCATGGTCGCCACGCTCAAGGCCCGCGGCCTTCTGGCGCGGAACTGAGATCACAAGAGGCTAGAACAATGGCATACGCTGCAGCCGCCCACGATCATCCCGACCATCCGACCGGATGGCGGCGATATGTCTATTCCACCAACCACAAGGACATCGGCACGATGTATCTGTGGT
>JANMQL010000097.1:0-3440 GCA_031370475.1 Hyphomicrobiales bacterium
CTCAAATGGTCGTTCATGCCGAAAGTTGTGGGCGAGCGGCCCCACTATCTGGTGGTCAATGCCGATGAATCCGAGCCAGGCACCTGCAAGGACCGCGAGATCATGCGCCACGATCCGCATCTTCTCGTCGAAGGCTGTCTCATTGCCGGTGCCGCCATGGCGGCCAATGTCGGCTATATCTATGTGCGCGGCGAATTCATCCGCGAGCGCGAGCGTTTGCAGGTGGCCATCGACCAGGCCTATGAGGCGCGCCTCATCGGCCCGAACAACATTCACGGCTGGGATTTCGATCTCTACGTCCATCATGGCGCCGGCGCCTATATCTGCGGCGAGGAAACGGCACTGCTGGAAAGCCTCGAAGGCAAGAAGGGCCAGCCGCGCATGAAGCCGCCGTTCCCGGCCAATGTCGGCCTTTACGGCGCGCCCTCCACCATCAACAATGTCGAATCGATTGCCGTGGCCGGCACCATCATGCGCCGTGGCGCCACCTGGTTTTCTTCCATCGGCCGGCCCAACAATGTCGGCACCAAGCTGTTCTGCATCTCTGGCCACGTGAACCGGCCCTGCAATGTCGAGGAAGCGATGGGCATTCCCTTCCGCGAGCTGATCGACAGGCACGCCGGCGGCATTCGCGGCGGCTGGGATAATTTGCTGGCCGTCATTCCCGGCGGCTCGTCGGTGCGTATGGTGCCGGCCGAACAGATCGTCGACACGCCGATGGACTTCGATTCCCTTGCCAAGCTCCGCTCCGGCCTCGGCACGGCGGCGGTCATCGTCATGGATAAATCGACTGACCTGATCCGGGCGATTGCCAGGCTGGCGCAATTCTACAAGCACGAATCCTGCGGCCAGTGTACGCCCTGCCGCGAGGGCACCGGCTGGATGTGGCGGGTGCTCAACCGCATGGCCGAGGGCCGCGCCGAGAAGCACGAGATCGACATGCTGCTCGACGTCACCAAGCAGATCGAGGGCCACACCATCTGCGCGCTCGGCGACGCCGCCGCCTGGCCGGTGCAGGGCCTGATCGCCCATTTCCGCCATGTGATCGAAGAACGCATCGATCAATATGCAGCCAATCCGGACCACGACGGCGCCATCCGCCGCGTGGCCGCCGAATAGTCGCGGGACCCGAGATGCCCAAAATCAAGATCGACGGCACGGAGATCGAAGTCGAAAACGGCACGACGCTGCTGCAGGCTTGCGAGCAGGCCGGCGCCGAGGTGCCGCGCTTCTGCTATCACGAGCGCCTGTCGATCGCCGGCAATTGCCGCATGTGTCTGGTCGAAGTGAAGGGCGGCCCGCCCAAGCCCCAGGCCTCCTGCGCCATGTCGGTCAACGATCTGCGCCCCGGCCCCAATGGCGAGGCGCCGGAAGTCTTCACCAAAACGCCGATGGTCAAGAAGGCCCGCGAAGGGGTGATGGAATTCCTGCTCATCAATCATCCGCTCGATTGCCCGATCTGCGACCAGGGCGGCGAATGCGATTTGCAGGACCAGGCCATGGCCTATGGCATCGCCCAGAACCGCTATGCCGAGAACAAGCGCGCCGTCGCCGACAAATATCTGGGACCCCTGGTCAAGACCGAGATGACCCGTTGCATCCAGTGCACCCGCTGTGTGCGCTTTACCACCGAAGTGGGCGGCATCGAGGAATTGGGCGCCACCGGCCGCGGCGAGGACATGGAAATCACCACCTATCTCGACCGGGCGATCACTTCGGAACTGCAGGGGAACATCATCGATTTGTGCCCGGTGGGCGCGCTGACCTCCGCTCCTTACGAATTCAAGGCCAGGCCCTGGGAACTGCGCAAGACCGAGACCATCGACGCCATGGATGCGCTGGGCTCGAATATCCGCGTCGATGCCCGCGACCGCGAGGTGATGCGCATTCTGCCGCGCACCCACGAGGACGTGAACGAGGAATGGATTTCCGACAAGACCCGCTTCGTCTGGGACGGGCTCAAGGTGCAACGCCTCGACCGGCCCTTCATCCGCGATCTCGGCAAGATGCGGGCCGCGAGCTGGAGCGAGGCCTTCGCCCGCATCGCCCAGAAGCTCAAAGCCACGGCGTCGGAGCGCATCGGCATCGTCCTCGGCGATCTGGTGGGCGCGGAAGAAGCGTTTTCCATTCGTCAGCTGGCGGAACAACTCGGCATCAAGAATATCGACTGCCGCCAGGACGGCACGCCGCTGGGCGAGGCGGGCGGCCGCGCCGGCTATCTGTTCAATTCCGGCATCGCCGGCATCGACGAGGCCGACGCCATCCTGCTGATCGGCAGCAACCCGCGCCTCGAGGCGCCGGTGCTCAATGCCCGCATCCGCAAGCGCCACCTCAAGGGCGGCTGCGCCATCGGCGTCATCGGCGAGAAGGCCGATCTCACCTATCCCTATGCCCATATGGGTGCGGGGCCGGAAACCCTGGCGCGTCTCGCCGAGCACGCGCCGGCCAAGGCGCAGAAGCCGATGTTCATCATCGGCCAAGGGGCGCTGGCGCGTCCCGATGGCGCGGCGGTGCTGGCGGCGGCCTATAGGGCGGCGCAGGCCTTGGGCGTCGTCAAGGACGGCTGGAACGGCTTCAACATTTTGCATGACGCGGCGGGCCGCGCCGGCGCCCTCGACGTCTGCGCGCTGCCCGCCAAGGACGGCGGCAAATCGACCCGCGACATGCTGAAAGCCGCCAAGGCGGGCCAGCTCGATCTCCTCTTCCTGCTCGGCGCCGATGAAATCGACATGGATGCGCTGGGCAAGACATTCGTCGTTTATCAAGGAAGCCATGGCGATGCCGGGGCGCACCGCGCCGACGTGATCCTGCCGGGTGCGGCCTACACGGAAAAATCCGTGACCTATGTCAATACCGAGGGCCGCCCGCAGATGACGGCCAGGGCCGCCTTCCCGCCGGGCGAGGCGCGCGAGGATTGGGCGATCCTGCGGGCGCTGTCGGAGACGCTCGGCGCGACGCTGCCGTGGAACAACCTCGATGAGCTGCGCGCCGCCATGTACAGGATCGCGCCGCATCTGGCGCGGCTCGACCAGTTAACGCCGGCCGATGCCGCCGAGCTTGCCGATCTGGGCAAGGCGCAGGGCAAAATGTCGTCCGAACCGTTCCGCTCGACGGTGAGCGATTTCTATCTGACCAATCCCATCGCCCGCGCCTCGAAGACCATGGCCGAATGCTCGGCGCTGAAACGCGGGCAGAAGCTCGCGGCGGCGGAGTGAAGCGATGAGGGAGATGCTGCTCACCACCGGCCTGATCGTCATCCAGAGCGTGGCATTGCTGACCGCGCTGCTGATCGTCGTCGCCTATCTGATCCTCGTCGACCGCAAGGTGTGGGCGGCGGTGCAGATGCGGCGCGGCCCCAATGTGGTGGGTCCCTGGGGCCTGCTGCAATCCTTCGCCGACCTGCTGAAATTCGTCTTCAAGGAAGTGATCATTCCCGACGG
>JANMQL010000119.1:0-7429 GCA_031370475.1 Hyphomicrobiales bacterium
GTGACGATCGACACGCTGACCGGCGAAATGCGCCTCGACCACGTCGATATTCTCCACGACGTCGGCCGCTCGCTCAATCCGGCCCTCGACATCGGCCAGATCGAGGGCGGCTTCGTCCAGGGCATGGGCTGGCTCACCACCGAGGAACTGGTCTTCGACGGTGACGGACGGCTTCGCACCCATGCGCCTTCGACCTACAAGATTCCTTGCGCCTCCGACGTTCCCGCCGATTTCCGCGTCAAGCTCTTTGAATCGAAGGGCAACCGCGAGGACACGATTTACCGTTCCAAGGCGGTGGGCGAGCCGCCCCTGATGCTCGGCATTTCCGTCTGGTCGGCGATCTTCAATGCCGTGGCGAATATAGCTCCCGGCCGCATTCCGCCGCTTGACGCGCCGGCCACTCCTGAGGCCATATTGCGGGCTGTGAAGGCGGTGCAGTCATGAAGACCTGGGCGCTCATCCTCAAGGCCGTCGAAAGCCACGGTCGTTGCGCTCTGGTTTCGGTGGTCAAGACCGAAGGCTCGGCCCCGCGCGATGCCGGCGCCCGCCTGGTGGTGACGCCCGAAGGCTTTCACGGCACCATCGGCGGCGGCGCGTTGGAATGGCGGGCGATTGCCGAGGCCCAAGCCCTGCTCGATCGCGGCGGCGCCGTGAAAATTTCCTCCCACGCGCTCGGCCCCGATCTCGGCCAGTGCTGCGGCGGGCGGGTGCGGCTGGCGACCGAGATTTTCGATCGAACGAGTTTGCCGCAGTTGCGCGATCTGGCGGCGCCCGAGGCGCAAGGCCGCTTCACCGTGAAGGGCCGCATCGCCGGGCTCGATCTCGTCGAGAGCTTCGGCGACGACAACCGCCGCCTCTATCTTTTCGGCGCCGGCCATGTCGGCAAGGCGCTGGTGCTGGCGCTCGCGCCCTTGCCCTTCGATGTGCAATGGATCGACAGCCGGCCCGGGGCTTTTCCCCGCGCCGTTCCGCAAAATGTCACATTGCGCGACACTGCCGACCTGGCGGAAGCGCCCGACGGCAGCCTTGTCTACATCATGAGCCACAGCCACGCCCTCGATCTCGCCATCGCCGATCGGGCGCTGCGCAATCCGCGCATTGCCCATGTCGGCCTGATTGGCAGTGCGACCAAGCGCGCCCGCTTCGTCAAGCGCCTGCGCGAGGCGAATGTCGCGCCAGCGCGGATCGACGGGCTGATCTGCCCGATTGGCGTGGCTGGCATCCGTTCCAAGGAGCCGGCGACGATCGCCGCGGCGACAGCGGCGCAGCTCATCCTGCTCGATGAGGGCTTGCGCGCCGCGCTGCCGGCCGCGGCGGCGAGACGGAGGGGGGCGGCGTGAAAGCCAATCCGGACTATCTCCTCGAAGCCCTGCATGTGGTGAAGGTGTTCGGCACCTTGCGCGCCAATGACGATGTGACGCTCCGCATCAAGCCCGGCGAAATTCACGCCTTCCTCGGCGAGAACGGCGCCGGCAAATCGACTCTCGTCAAGATGATCTATGGGGCGCTGCAGCCCACCTCCGGCGAATTCCGCTGGAAGGGCGAGAGGGTCGATATCACAAATCCGGCCGCCGCCCGCAAGCTCGGCATTGGCATGGTATTCCAGCATTTCTCCCTGTTCGAGGCCCTGACCGTGGCCGAGAACATCGCCCTTGCCATGCCCGGCGATTTCGATCTCGCCGCGCTTTCCAAAAAAATCGCCCGTGTGTCGAAGGAATATGGCCTGCCGCTCGAGCCAACTGCGATCGTGGCGGACCTCTCGGTCGGCGAGCGCCAGCGGATCGAGATCGTCCGCTGTCTGCTGCAGGAGCCCAGGCTTTTGATCATGGACGAACCCACCGCGGTGCTGACGCCCCAGGAGGCCGACCAGCTTTTCGTCGTGCTGGCCCGTCTCGCCAGCGAAGGCTGCGCCGTTCTCTATATCAGCCACCGTCTCGAAGAAGTGAAGCGGCTGTGCCACAACGCCACCATCCTGCGCCATGGCAAAATCGTCGCCAATGTCGATCCCATCAAGGAGACGGCGGGCAGCCTCGCCAAGCTCATGGTCGGCGGCGACATCCATGTGGTCCGCCATAGCCGAAAGACCAACGCGGGGAAAATCCGCCTTCGCCTGAACAATTTGAATCTCCCCGCCGATGGGCCGTTCTCGATGCCGCTGAAGAACATCTCGCTCGATGTGAAAGCCGGCGAAGTAATCGCGGTTGCCGGCGTGGCCGGTAATGGCCAGTCGGAATTCTTCGATGCTATCTCCGGCGAGCGCGCCCTTGCCCGCGACGACATGATCGAAATCGACGGCAAGCCCATGGGACGGCACGGCGTCAACCAGCGCCGCAATGCCGGCGCCGCCTTCGTGCCCGAAGAAAGGCTTGGCCACGGCGCCGCCCCCGGTTTCACGCTAACGCAGAATGTGGTGCTCACCCGTCATTCCTCCGACCCGAGCCTGGTCAAATCCGGCTTGCTGCAAAAGGCCGGCGCCAGCACGGTCAGCGAGCGCGTCATTAAGACCTACGACGTGCGCAAGGGCAAGCCGGATCCGGAGGCGCGGTCGCTTTCGGGCGGTAATTTGCAGAAATTCGTGATCGGCCGCGAACTCGACCGCAACCCCGGAATACTCGTGGTCAACCAGCCGACCTGGGGTGTCGATGCCGGCGCGTCGGCCACCATCCGCCAGGCGATCATCGATCTGTCGCGCGCCGGTTCCGCCGTTCTGGTGATCAGCCAGGATCTCGATGAGATATTCGAGATTGCCGACCGCATCGCCGTCATCTCGCGCGGTGAATTGTCGGAAACCCATCCGGCCGGAGAAATTTCCTTGCAGCAGATCGGCCTCCTGATGGCGGGTGCCCATGAAAAGAAGGAAGGAACGATCCATGCGGCTGGTGCTTGAAAAACGTGCCGAGCGCTCGCGGCGCATGACGGTTCTTTCGCCCGTCATCGCCATCGCCTTGACGCTGATCACCGGGGCCATCGTTTTTACTTTCATGGGGCTCGATCCGCTGGAGGCTCTATATGTCTACTTCCTCGATCCGGTGAAATATTTCTGGACCCGGAACCCCGATGACTTCTGGTCGCTCGAGCAGCTTGCCGTGAAGGCCGCCCCCCTGGCGCTGATCGGCGCCGGATTGAGCGTGTCCTATCTCGCCAATGTCTGGAACATCGGCGCCGAAGGCCAGCTCACGGCCGGCGCCGTTGCCGGTGGTGCCATTCCGGTGTTTTTCCCCGAGTGGCAATCGCCTTTGACACTGGTTGCCATGCTGCTGATGGGCGCCGCCGGCGGCATGGCCTGGTCCGCCATCCCGGCCTTTCTCAAGAACCGCTTCAATGCCAGCGAAATCCTGACCAGCCTGATGCTGGTCTATGTTGTGCAACTCATTCTCGACTGGCTGGTGCGCGGCCCCTGGCGCGATCCGGCGGGCCATAACTTTCCGCAAACCGTTCCCTTCACCGGGTGGCAGACGCTGCCGGTGTTCGGCGATAGCACCATCCATCTTGGCGTTCTGTTCGCGGTTGTCGCCGCTATCGCCTTGGCTTTTCTCATGGGCAGCACCCTCAAGGGTTTCGAGATCCGCGTGCTCGGCACCGCGCCACGCGCCGGACGCTTCGCCGGTTTCTCGCGCGAGGGCGCGGTCTGGTTCTGTTTCCTGCTGTCGGGCGGGCTCGCGGGACTTGCCGGCATCGGCGAGGTGATGAACACCGTGGGCCAGTTGCAGCCGTCGATTTCGCCGGGCTATGGGTTTACCGCCATCATCGTGGCCTTCCTCGGCAGGCTCAATCCCGTTGGCGCGCTCGTGGCGGCGGTGGTTCTGGCCATCAGTTATCTGGGCGGTGAAGCGGCACAGGTAACGCTGGGCGTTTCCGACAAGATTGCCCGGGTGTTCCAGGGCATCCTTCTGTTTTACATCCTGGCCTGTGACACCCTGATCCTTTACCGTGTGAAGCTGCTGTCACGCGCCACCGTGGAGTTGCGCGCATGAACGAACTGCTGTCTGTCATCCTCACCATCATCACGGCCTCGACGCCGTTGCTGCTGGCTGCAATCGGCGAGCTCGTGGTGGAGCGCTCGGGCGTCCTCAATCTCGGTGTCGAAGGCATGATGGCTATCGGCGCCGTCTGCGGTTTCGGCGCGGCACTGGCCACTGGCTCTCCGCTGATCGGCGTTGTCGCGGCCATCGCGGCGGGCGCGGCACTCTCGATGCTATTTGGATTCATGACCCTCATACTGGTGTCGAACCAGGTCGCAACCGGTTTGGCGCTCACTCTCTTGGGTCTCGGTCTTGCCGGTCTCGTCGGTGAAGGCTACGTCGGCCAGCCCGGCGTCAAGCTAGGCAAAATCGACCTTCCCGTGCTGACCGACATTCCATTTATCGGGCCGATCGTTTTCGGCGAGGACATTCTGGTCTATGCCGCCTTGGCGCTGATGCTTGCCGTCGCCTATGTGCTGTTCCGCACCAAAATGGGTCTTATCATCCGCGCCGTGGGCGACAGCCACCAATCGGCCCATGCGCTGGGCTATGGCGTGGTGCCGGTGCGCTACGCCTGCGTGGTTTTTGGTGGCGGCTGCGCCGGCCTCGCCGGTGGATATCTTTCGCTTGCCTATACGCCCCAGTGGATCGAGAACATGACCGCGGGCCGGGGCTGGATTTCGCTGGCGCTGGTGGTTTTCGGCTCGTGGCTGCCGTGGCGTGTCGCCATCGGTGCCTATCTCTTCGGAACTGTCATGATCCTGGGATTTTCGTTGCAGGCGATTGGCGCCGGCATCCCGTCCCAGCTGCTATCTTCGCTTCCTTATATTGTGACCATCGTCGCGTTGGTCGTAATATCGGGCAACCGAGCCCTGACACGGGCCAACACACCAGCTTGCCTCGGTCAGCCGTTCGTGCCCGATCGCTAGGCAATTCAAGCCTCGTCGCCGGCGGCCGGTGCGAGGCGGTACAGAAACCGGCCGTGGGAATGGGCAAAGAGAAGGAGTTCGAAATGAAAAAGTGGTTGGCGCTCGCAACGATCCTGGCGGTGGGAATGACCGCCGGAGCGGCGAATGCGGCGGACAAGCTGAAAGCCTGCTGGGTCTATGTCGGCCCCGTCGGCGATGGCGGCTATACTTACCAGCACGACCTCGGCCGCAAGGCCGTGGAGAAGGAACTCGGCGACAAGGTCGAGACCAAATATCTCGAAAACGTCGCCGAAGGTCCCGATGCAGAACGCGCCATCGAGCGCCTGGCCCGGGAAAAATGCAAGATCATCTTCACCACGTCCTTCGGCTTCATGGATGCCACCATCAAGGTCGCCAAGAAGTTTCCGAAGGTGAAATTCGAGCATGCGACGGGCTACAAGCAGGCCCCGAACGTCGCCACCTACAACGCCCGCTTCTACGAGGGCCGTTATGTGATGGGCCAGATTGCCGCCAAAATGTCGAAGTCGGGAGTTGCCGGCTACATCGTCTCCTTCCCGATTCCGGAAGTTGTGATGGGCATCAACTCCTTCATGCTCGGCGCCCAGTCGGTCAATCCGAACTTCAAGGTCAAGATCGTCTGGGTGAATTCCTGGTACGATCCGGGCAAGGAAGCAGACGCCGCCAAGGTGATGTTCGGTCAGGGAGCCGACATCATGGTTCAGCACACCGACTCGACCGCGGCTCTCCAGATCGCCGAAGAGCAGGGCAAGCTCGGCTTCGGTCAGTCCTCCGACATGATCAAGTTCGCGCCCAAGGCCCAACTCTCCGCCAACACCGACGATTGGGACGGCTACTATGTCCAGGAGGTGAAGAAGGTGCTCGACGGAAGCTGGAAGTCCGGCGACACGTGGGGCGGCATGGCTCAGGGCATGGTGGTTCTGGCGCCCTTCACCAACATGCCGGATGACGTCAAGAAAATGGCCGAAGACAGCGTCGCCAAGATCAAGTCGGGCGAGCTTCTGCCGTTCAAGGGCCCCATCACCAAGCAGGATGGAACGGTGGCCGGCGAAGCTGGCAAGTCGTTGTCCGACCAGGACATCAACAGCATGAACTGGTACGTCAAGGGCATCGACGACAAGCTGCCGCAATAGCAGGTGTCAGGTGTCAGGTGCCGGGTGTCAAGAAGATGCCCGGCATTTTTCTGACACCCGGCTTCTGTTCCTTGATACCTGACACCTGACACCTGGCACCCGACATGGATCCATTTCTCGCCGACTGGCTGAACCTGCTGCTGCGCTGGGGTCACATGATCGCCGGCATCGCCTGGATCGGCACGTCATTTTATTTTGTGGCCCTGGATTTCTCGCTGAAGAAGCGGGAAGGATTGCCGGCGGGCGTGGCCGGCGAGGCCTGGGAAGTGCACGGCGGTGGCTTCTATCACGTGCAGAAATATCTGACCGCGCCCGCCAAACTCCCCGCCGACCTTATCTGGTTCAAATGGGAGGCCTATCTCACCTGGGTGACGGGCTTCCTGCTGCTTATCGTCCAGTATTATTTCCAGGCCTCCGCCTATCTCATCGATCCGGCGGTGATGGCGCTCGGGCCCTGGCAGGCAATCGCCATTTCCGTGGTCAGCCTGGTGGCCGGCTGGCTCGTTTACGACACGCTGTGCCGCTCGCCGCTTGGTCGAAATCCGGAAATGCTGGCTGGCCTCGTGCTGCTGCTCATCCTGATTGCCGCCTATGGTTTCACCCATGTGTTTTCCGGGCGCGGCGCCT
The DNA here is from genome assembly GCA_031370475.1 of Hyphomicrobiales bacterium. GTDB lineage: Bacteria > Pseudomonadota > Alphaproteobacteria > Rhizobiales > Aestuariivirgaceae > Aestuariivirga. The sequence continues at coordinate 6,670 of JANMQL010000119.1, forward strand.
TCATCCATGTCGGCACATTTGTCGGCACCATGATGGCCGCCAATGTCTTCATGGTGATCATTCCGAACCAGCGCAAGATCGCCGATGCGCTGATGCGAGGCGAGACGCCCGATCCGCGCCTCGGCGTCATCGGCAAGCAGCGCTCGTTGCACAATACCTATCTGACGCTGCCCGTGCTCTTGATGATGATCAGCAATCACTACGCCATGGTGACCGACAATGCCCAGGCCTGGATTTTGGTGGGCCTCATCGTGGTGGGCGGCGTAGCGCTCAGGCATTTCCTGGTGCGCCATGAGGTCGGCGATCCGCTGGCCAAGATCGCCTGGACCCTGCCCGTCATCTTCGCGGCCCTGGCACTTGCCTATTGGCTGACGGGCTCGGGACTTCTCAATACCGACTGGCCCAACCTGCTGCTGCGCTGGGGCCACATGATCGCCGGCATCGCCTGGATCGGCACGTCCTTCTATTTCGTGGCCCTGGATTTCTCCCTGAAGCAGCGTTCCGGCCTGCCGCCGCGCGTTTCCGGCGAGGCATGGGAGGTCCATGGCGGCGGCTTCTACAATGTGCAGAAATATCTGACCGCTCCCTCGAAGCTGCCCGAGGATCTGATCTGGTTCAAATGGGAGGCCTATCTCGCCTGGTTCACCGGCTTCCTGCTGCTCATCCTGCAATACTATCTCAATTCCGTCACCTTCCTCATCGATCAAAACGTGATGCCGCTTGAGCCCTGGCAATCGATTGCCGTCTCGGTTGCAAGCCT
>JANMQL010000135.1:0-1568 GCA_031370475.1 Hyphomicrobiales bacterium
GAAATAGCGGTTGTCGCCGAGCTTGGGAAAATCGGGGAACTCGGCGCCATAGTTGGAGATGAAATACTTGCACCAGTCTGACGCCGTGTTGGGCGAAGTCGACTTGCTGAAGCCGAAGGCGATACGGTTGTCGGTGCTCGAGACCACCGAGTCCATGGCGTAGTAGAAGCGTCTCGTAGTCGGATCCCAGATGATCTGGGGATCGAAAGAGTTGACGGCCTCGCCGAAGCCGGCAAGTCCGTTCAGGGTTCCAGACGACAGGAGCGTATTCGTCGACCGTGCGATGATGCCGAAGCGGCGGTTAACCAACTGCACATAACGGGTGATGCCGGCAGCCCCGGTGGTATCGGGCGGCGTGCTCGTGGCATCGGAGCGTCCGCCCATCGACGCGAGCACCGTCGGAGCCTGAAGCGATGTACCGCCGCCGCCGGCGGCTTCCAGTTCCGTGGCACCAAGCGGCGCCTGCGGATTGCGCTTCATGGCTGCATCATAGGCACGGTTGGCGGCGGCCTTGGCCGCCACATCCGCCACATTCGCCGGCAGCGGACCATGTAGCATCGCCGTTGCCGCGGCCGAGTTCATGGTGCCGTCGCCCTGCTCGCCCTTTGCCACATCGCCGGTCACGGCAACGGCGCCGGCCAATGGCGATGCGCCCATCGGCCAAACGGCCAGTGCGCAGGCGAGCACGGCGGCCGGCAGGAATTTCATGGAGTGACTCACGGTCTGGCGCATTTGCGATGGTCCTCGGAACAGCAGAATTGCGAATAGCGTAGCTAACATTTTCCGCAAAGCCGTCAAAGCGGCAATTCCGGGCATTTGCCCTCCGCCCCGCGCTCCGCTACACCGCGCCCCCATGAACATGCATATCCCCAAGATCGGCCTCGTTTCGCTCGGCTGCCCCAAGGCGCTGGTCGACAGCGAGCGCATTCTCACGCAATTGCGCGCCGAAGGCTACAAGATCGCGCCCGGCTACGAAGAGGCCGACGTGGTGATCGTCAACACCTGCGGCTTTCTCGATAGCGCCACGGCCGTGTCACTCGCCGCCATCGGCGTGGGGATGGCCGAGAACGGCCGGGTCATCGTCACCGGCTGCTACGGCGTCGAGGCTGACGCGATCCGCGCCGCCCATCCGGGCGTGCTGGCCATCACCGGCCCGCATCAATATGAGGCGGTGGTGGGCGCGGTGCATGCCGCGCTGCCGCCGCTGCACGATCCGAAATTCGATCTGGTGCCGCCGCAGGGCCTGCACCTGACGCCCAAGCACTATGCCTATCTCAAGATTTCCGAGGGCTGCAACAACCGCTGCTCGTTCTGCATCATCCCGTCGATCCGCGGCGATCTCGACTCGCGCCCCGTGGCCGCCGTGCTCTATGAAGCCGAGCGGCTGGTCAAGGCGGGGGTCAAGGAGCTGCTCATCATCTCGCAGGACACCAGCGCCTATGGCGTCGATGTCAAATATGCCACGAGCAAGTTCCACGGCCGCGAGGTGCGGGCCAAGTTCTTCGACATGGCCAAGGAGCTGGGCGATCTCGGCGCCTGGGTGAGATTGCATTATGTCTACCCCTACC
>JANMQL010000250.1:0-4993 GCA_031370475.1 Hyphomicrobiales bacterium
TGGATCGAGGAGTCGGGCGAATTGCAGACGCCGATCACCATCACCAACACCCATTCCTGCGGGGTGACCCGCGATGCGACGATCCGCTGGCTCGTCTCGCGCGGCGTGGGCACCGGGCAAGATTGGGGCTTGCCGGTGGCCGCAGAGACCTATGACGGCGAGCTCAACGACATCAACGGCTTTCATGTGACGGCCGAGCATGCAATCGCGGCGCTGGACGGCGCGCGCGGCGGGCCGGTGGAATTGGGCAGCATCGGCGGCGGTACCGGCATGATCTGCTACGACTTCAAGGGTGGCAACGGCTCGGCCTCGCGCGTGATAAACGTGGCCGATGCTTCTTACACAGTGGGCGTGTTCGTGCAGGCGAATTTCGGTGCGCGCGAGCAGCTCATGGTGCTGGGCGTTCCCGTCGGCCGGCACATCGGCGAGGACAAGCTGCGCGGACGCGACCAGGGCTCGGTGATCGCCATCGTGGCCACCGATGCGCCGCTGATGGCGCACCAGTTGAAGCGCCTAGCACGGCGCGTTTCCATGGGGCTGGCACGCACCGGAACCGTGGGCAACAACGGCTCGGGCGATATTTTTCTCGCCTTCTCGACGGCCAACGAGACGGCTTTCGCCACACCGGCGAAGGGCGCGCGGGTCTTCGAATGTCTGCCTAATGGCAGTCTCGACCCGATGTTCGCCGGCGTCGTCGAGGCGACGGAGGAAGCCGTGATCGATGCGATGATTGCCAATGAGACCATGGTGGGGCGCGACAGCAATCGATCGGTCGTCCTTCCGCATGACCGGCTGCTGGCGTTGATGAAGCAGTACGGGCGGGTGTGAGTTTCAGCCTTCGACTTCGGCCAATTCCTGCGGGCTCGGCGGGCGGTGGGCGACGAGACGCGCCGCAATCATGCCGGTCGCCATGGCGATAACGAAAATGAAACTCTCGGCGCGGCCGAAGACCAGGCTGGCGACCGCGGGCCCGGGGCAAAAACCGCTGAGGCCCCAGCCGAGGCCGAAGAGTGAGCCGCCGCCCAGGAGCTTGCTATCGAGGGCCGTGGAATGGGGCAGGTTGAAAGCAGGCGCGAACAGGGGCCGGGGGCGAGCCAGAGTCAAGCGGTAGCCGATAAAGGTCACGATGAGGCCGGCACCCATGACCAGAATGAGGGTCGGGTCCCATTGGCCGGAAAGATCCATGAAGTTGAGAACTTTCATCGGATTGACCATGCCGGAAACGGTGACGCCGGCACCGAACAGGAGGCCGGCCAGGAAGACGGCGAACTTGCCCATGGCTAGACTCCCAGGACGTGGCGGGTGATGAAGACGGTAGCGACGGCAATTGACATAAAGATCGCGGTCGAGGCGATGCTGCGCGGCGCCAGGCGCGAGATGCCGCAGATGCCGTGGCCGCTGGTGCAGCCGGCGCCCAGCGCCGTGCCGAAGCCGACGAGGAGGCCACCGGCCGCGATCGACACGGGGCCGCCGGAAAAAGCGATGCCGCCGCTATCGAAGAAACCGAAGAGCGGCATGGCCGCGGCGCCCGCCAGGAGGCCGGCAATGAAGACGGCGCGCCAGGAAAATTCCGTGCCGAAACGCCAAGTGAACAGCCCGCCGAAGATACCGCTCAGGCCGGCGATGCGGCCATAGGCCGCCATCAGCACAACGGCCGAGAGGCCGATCAGAATGCCGCCGGCGAGGCCGGCAACGGGCGTGAAGGGGGTCAAGGGCTGCATCTCCATCAGGTGGGGCGATCACGTGCCCCGCCCAAGGCGGCGGTGGCGCTGGAACAATAGAGGATTTCGCCGATCCAGCAATACGGCGCCGACCGTCTGGCGGGTGGGCCCCCATGTGTTCGGCGCTAGCGACCGATTTTGCTTTCGCAGCGGCTTCCGCCTCCGCATTTGATGAAACGGGAAATGTCCGCTATCAGTGCCGCGTCAAGAACGGGACGTACAGTGTGAAACGAATCTTCGCTTATGTTCTTGCCGCCGTGGGGCTGCTGTCTTTCGGCATTCTTGCATCTCTGGTCGCGGTGATCGCCACAGGAGTTCTCACGCCGGACAAGATCCGCACCTTGCTCAAGTACAATCCGTATCTCACCACCACCAATCCGGTTCAGGAAAGCGGGTCGATCGAGACGACACTGCTCCGCATCAAGGCGACGTCCTACAGCTTGCCGGCGATGGGTCCAGGACTGGTAAGCGGTGGCGGCGCCATTCTCGAGGTCTTCGGCGGGATACTGGTGGCAGAAAGGAGCGGCAGGTTCAGTTTCTTCGACATACTCGACGGCAAGCCGAGACTCGAACGCACGCCTATCGCAATCGCGATCAACGAGGAGGGCTACGAGGATTATGCCCAGTCCCAGGGTTACGACGTAAAGCCGGGAAGAGATGTCGGTTATGCGGGTCTCGGCATGCGATTGCTCGATCTTCTCCTGTTGAAAGATGGAAGAACTCTTCTGGCCTCTTACACTTTCTGGCACTCAGACTCGCATTGCGCGACGCTGCGGGTCGCCACGGCCACGCTGAATAGAGGTGCCGAGGGACCGGAGGCAACACCCTGGAAACAGGTTTTTGAAAGTCGGCCCTGTCTTTCTCTTAGCGACAACAAACACAAGCCCTTTGCTGGCCACCAGTCGGGAGGGCGGATGATCGAATTGCCGGACGGCAAGCTGCTGCTCACGGCAGGCGATTTCAAGAACGACGGCTTCCGCCGCGACCTCAGTGTCGCCGATCTTGGCAACGACTACGGTAAAGTTCACGAAATCGATCTGGCGACCGGAAAGTCCACCATATTCACCCACGGCCACCGTAACGCGCAGGGGCTTACGCAGGCCAACGATGGCCGGATTTGGCTGACCGAACATGGCCCCACGGGCGGCGATGAACTCAATCTGCTGGTCCGTGGGACCGATTATGGCTGGCCCTTGGTAACCCTCGGACACGACTGCGGCGATTGCGCTTGGCAGTTGCAAGGACGTCATGACGGTTACCAGTCCCCGGTCTTCGCCTGGCTTCCGTCCATCGGTGTGAGCAACGTCATCCAATTACGCGATTTTGCACCTTTATGGGACGGAGACCTGCTGGTGGCCAGCCTGGCGGGCGAGGCCCTGCATCATCTTCGCCTGAACGGCAGCACCGTCATCTATGACGAGACTATCCGGATTGGCGACCGAGTGCGGGATCTTATCAGACTTTCCGACGGCCGGGTGGTATTCTGGACGGATAGCGGCAAACTGGTGTTTCTCGAGCAGGACCGGGAAGCGTCAATTTCCGAGAGACTTGCCGAGGGACTTTCGCAGCCGGCCCGCGATCTCATCGAACAGTGCCGGGCCTGCCACGATTTCGACGCCGGCAGGAGTCGAGAGGGAAAAATCAGCTTGTGGCAGGTGGTGGGCCGCGGTAGGGGGTCACTTGCGGGCGCCGCCTATTCGCCCGCGATGCTGGCAGCTGGGGGAAGCTGGTCGGCTGAAAACCTGGACGCATTCCTGGCCGGGCCGCAGGGCGCGCTGCCGGGGACCACGATGGCCTTCGATAGCATTCAGGACGCCGGGCTGCGCAAGGAGATTGTGGATTTCCTGACAAACTTGCGGTAGCAGGCAGCGGTTAAGCGGCATGGGATGTCTAGATGTTCAACAATAAGTCGATTCTGATTACCGGCGGCACCGGATCGTTTGGCAAGAAATACGTTAAAACGATTTTATCGCGGTACAAGCCGGCGCGCGTCTGTATATTCTCGCGGGACGAATTGAAGCAGTACGAAATGCAACAGGAATTCAACGCCCCGGCTATGCGTTACTTTCTTGGCGATGTTCGCGATCAAGCCCGGGTGCGCCAGGCCATGCGCGGCATCGATTACGTCATCCACGCCGCCGCCTTGAAACAGGTGCCGGCGGCGGAATACAATCCGATGGAATGCATCAAGACCAATGTGCATGGCGCCGAAAACGTCATCACGGCGGCCATCGAAAATGAAGTGGAGAAGGTGATCGCTCTATCCACCGACAAGGCGGCCAATCCGATCAATCTCTACGGCGCGACCAAGCTCGCGTCCGATAAGCTGTTCGTGGCGGCCAACAACATGGCTGGCGGCCACCGCACCCGCTTCAGTGTCGTACGCTATGGCAATGTTGTCGGCTCACGCGGATCGGTGGTGCCATATTTCAAGAGTCTGACCACCTCGGGCGCCGACTCGCTGCCGATTACCGACGAGCGGATGACCCGGTTCTGGATCACCCTGCGGCAGGGCGTCGATTTCGTCTTAAAGAATTTCGCGCGCATGCAGGGCGGTGAGATCTTCGTGCCAAAAATTCCGTCGATCCGAATTGTCGATCTAGCCCGGGCGCTAGGCCCCGGACTCCAGTTGAAGTTCGTCGGCATAAGGCCGGGAGAAAAGATTCACGAGATCATGTGCCCGTCGGACGATTCACATCTCACCGTCGAATTTTCCGATCATTTCGTGATCACCCCGTCCATTCGATTCCACGGCGAGAACGCCGATTACACCAGAAACATGATGGGAGAGGCTGGATCCGCCGTCAAAGAAGGCTTCGAATACAATTCGGGCAGCAATTCGCATTTCCTCAATTCTAAGGAAATTCTGGAATTCAATGCCATGGCAGAACAATGATTCCCTATGGCAGGCAGGACGTCACTGATGCGGATGTCGCGGCCGTAGCCAAGGTGCTGCGTTCTGATTTTCTGACGCAAGGACCGGCGGTGCCACAGTTCGAGGAGCGGGTTGCCATTTATTGCGGGGCCCGGCACGCGGTGGCCATGAACAGCGCGACATCGGCCCTGCATGTTGCCTGCATGGCACTAGACATTTCACGCGGCGATTTGCTGTGGACGTCGCCCAACACCTTCGTCGCCAGCGCCAATTGCGCTCTCTATTGCGGGGCGGATGTCGATTTCGTCGATATCGATCCGGTCACCTACAACTTGTCGGTGGTGGCGCTGGAGGCCAAGCTGGTTCGGGCGAAGGCCGCGGGGCGGCTGCCGAAAGC
>JANMQL010000251.1:0-9144 GCA_031370475.1 Hyphomicrobiales bacterium
CGCCTCGACCACATGGTGCGCTTGATGCGGGCGCGGCCTTTCAGCACCCGCATGGCCTGCTCGATCAGGCTGCGGTCGGCGAGACGGCGCATGCCCTTCTGCTCGGCGCGGCCGGTCGGCACCTTGAGGCGCAGCTTTTCCTTCTCGAAATCGACGATGTAGAGCTCAAGCTTGGAGCCGGCGATTTCCTGCTCTTCAATCTGGGTGACCCGGCCCACGCCATGGGCTGGGTAGACAATCAGCTCATTGATCTTGAAGGCGTACTTCTTCGGTCCGGACGTGGCCGGGACCGGGCTGGCCATGGCCGGCTTGGCCGGAGCTGCCGGAGCGGGGGCCGGGACGGCGGCCTGGGCAGCGGCGCGCAATGCCGCCAAAGCGGCGGGCTTGGCTGGCACATGCTGCGGCTTGGCCGCGACCGGCTTGGCGGCTACGGGCTTGGCGACAGGCTTCGGCGCCGGCTTGGCTTGGGCCTTGACGGGCTTGGCCTTGACCAAGGGCTTCGACACCTTCTTCGGCACCGACTTGGTCTTGGCTCGAGCGGCGGGCTTGCGGGCTACCGGCTTCTTCTTGTTATTATTCTTGGTTTTCTTCATTTTGTGTCCTTACGCCTTTCATACTGGCTGCCACCGTCAAAATAATCGAACCGGCCGGGCTGGCGGATTGTTTCGATCCGCCACTTCACCCACCCAGCGTTTCCCATTCCGCCGTATTTCGTTGAGAATTCAGGATGATGGAACCCGCGGGCCCCGTCTTTCCAGCTGAATTCCGGCATATGGCGAAAAAAATCCGAGCGCTGCGGCCCGGGTTTCATTATCCACCTAAATCCTTGCGTTCATTACATCTCATATAACACAAGTTTAGCCAAAATTAAAGCACCAGATGTCCGTGTACGGCCTATTTTTGCGCTGCACACTGAAGATATTAACAGGAAAGGTTAATAAAAACTGCGATTTACGGGGTTCATGATGCAGCGCCGTAGCGCGCTTCCCGGCGAAGTGGGACCACTTCGCCGAAAAGAAACCGCGCCATATTCATGGAGCATGTTCTTGTCGCCAAAGTGCGGGGCACTTTGACGGAACATGCTCTACAGACCGGCGAATACCGCCGGTCAATCACCCTCGCCGGGGTTGGGCGAGAAGAATTTTTCCAGCTTGCCGGCAACGCCGTCGAAATCCTTGCCATCGGCGGGGCCTTCGCGCTTCACCGTGATGTTCGGCCACTTGGAGGCGTATTCGGTGTTGAGCTTGAGCCAGGAGTCGAGGCCCGGCTCGGTGTCGGGCTTGATCGCGTCGGCCGGGCACTCGGGTTCGCAGACGCCGCAATCGATACATTCGTCGGGGTGGATCACCAGCATGTTTTCGCCCTCGTAGAAGCAATCCACGGGGCACACCTCGACGCAATCCATGTACTTGCACTTGATGCAATTGTCGGTGACGATGTAAGTCATGCCGGTCCAGCCGTTCTTTATACCGAACGGTTCTTAGCAAGTTCCGCCGCCGGACGCACCCTCTTTTTGCGGCACCGAGGCATCGGAATTTGACATGGCAGGCTCGTCATAGAGCAGCCGAGCGATGGCCGCCGGCTCGCGCCTGGACGCGCAGGCCCTGACATGCAGCACCCGGACCCGGCCATGGACGGTGAGGGTAAGAACGTCGCCTTTGCCCACCGCATGGGCCGGCTTGACGATCTTCATGCGGTTGAGCCGCAGCCGGCCCTCCTCCACCAGTTGCGCCGCCAGGCCGCGGCTTTTGACGATCCGGGCGAACCAGAGCCATTTGTCGATACGCTGGCGGGTTTCGCCCGGCACGTCAGGTTTTGTTGCCTGCCATCTTCGCCTTGAGGGCGCTGAGCACGGCGAAGGGCGAATCGGGGTCGATGGGTTTTTCCGGCCGCGGCGGGCGGCGCTCGGGCGGCTTGGGCCGCTCGTCGCGGCGGGGACGCGGGGGGCGCTCGGGGTGCTTCTCTCCCGGGGCCTCGGTCTTATCCTTGACCGGCTCGGGACGCCGGTGATGCTTCTTCTTTTCTTCCCGATGGCGGAACGGTCCGGTGTCGCGCGGCCACCAGACTTCGATCTCAATCTCTTCCGTGGCAGGTTCCGGGGCGAGGGCTCCCGAGGGGGTTTCGGAAGTGGCAACGGTCTCGACTGCCACTTCGACCGGTGTCCCGGCCGGAGCAGGGACTTCAGGAATTGCGACGGCTTCGACGACCGCCACAACTTCAGCAGGAGGGGCAGATTCGGCCGGCGCGGCGGCATCGGCGGAAACCAAAGTTTCCGCGGCCGGAGCGGGTGGGATGGCCTGGGGCCGTTTCACCGTCTTCTTCTGCATGCGGAAGTCGAGACTGCGGAGAATGCCGAGGAAATCCTCGCCGGAGCAGCCGACCAGCGACATCATGTCGGGGGCGACGGTGAAGCCGCCGCCTTCCACCGAACCGGCCGGGCGCTTTTCATCGGGGATGCGCGGCCGCCAGAAGACCCGGTCGCGGATCAAGTCCGCCAGGCGTTCCAGCATGTCGATGCGCACCACCCGGCTGCCGCAGATGCGATAGCCGCAGACACCGTAAAAGCCTCTCGGCGTGCTGTGATCGAAGACGGCGGAGGTCAGGCCCTGGCCCGGTGGCTGCGGCAGGGCGGCGAGATCGAGCTTGCCGTCCTTGTGCAATTGCAGGGCCCAGAGCAGCAGGCGCAATTCGCTGGCCGCGGGCTTGAGCAGCACCGGCACGAAGAGGTGGAAGGCGCCGAACCTGGTGCCGAAGGAACGCAGCTTGGCGCGGTCGTCCTGGCTGAGCGTCTTGACGTCCTCGGCCACCTCGGCGCGCGGCAAGACGCCAAGAGTCTCGACGAGGCGAAAAGCCAGCCCGCGCACCATGCCTTCGAGGCCCTCGGCCTCCTCGAGCTTGACGAGGGGTTCGAGGGTTGCGGCGATATAGCGGTCGGCGAATTTTTGCAGCCTGGCCTGCACTTCTTCGCGCTCGGGGCCGGAGAGCTGATCGCCGGCCAGCACGACGGCGCGCGGCTTGAGGATCGATGCTCCCGCTTCGAGCCGGCCGACGGCTGCGTGGTTCCAGATAATCTGCCCGTCGCGCGTGAGCTTGAGGTCGGGATCGGCGGAGACCGAAACCGCCTTGGCGCGGGCCAGAATCTCGGCGGCCACCGCCTGCAGCGCCGCCGCCTTGAGGGTGCGGGCCTCGGCGCCCTCGGCAACGCCATCGGGCAGGAAGTGGAAGCCCTTTATCCGGCCCACATACTCGCCCTCGACGCGAATGGCGCCATCGTCTTCGACTGTCGACATCAACTCTTCCTTCTTTGCCAGCCGTCGCATCAGCACCGAAGTGCGGCGGTCGATAAAACGCTGGGTCAGCCTCTCATGCAAGGCATCCGACAGCCTGTCCTCTATCTCGCGGGAGCGGCTCTGCCAATAGACGGGTGCCTGGAGCCAGCCGGCGCGGTTGGCGACGAAGGTCCAGGTGCGAACATGGGAAATGCGGTTGGAGAGGGTGTCGAGATCGCCTTCGGTGCGGTCGCACAGGGCCAGTTGGCGGGCGAACCAGTCCTCGTCGATGCGGCCCGAGCCCGTCTGCAGGAATTCGAAAATGCGGGCGACGAGGCCGGCGTGCTCGGAATGGGAGATGTTGCGATAGTCGGGGATCTGGCAGACCTCCCACAGGCGCTCGACATCTTGCGGGCGCTTGGCGAGACCGGCGATGTCCTGATCCCTCACAATCGCTTCGAGCGCCAGGACATCGGGACCGGACTGGGCCCGCGTCAATCCGTCCTGCCGCGGCAGGGTGGCAAGGCTGCGGCGGAGCGCGTCGAGCGAGGCGAAATCGAGATCGCGGTTGCGCCATTGCAGCACCCGGATATTTTCGAAATTGTGGTTCTCAAGGCGGTCGACGGTTTCGGTCTCGAAGGGATCGGCGTCACCGGTGACGCCGAAGGTGCCGTCATTCATGTAGCGCCCGGCCCGGCCTGCCACCTGGCCCAATTCGCCGGGGTTCAAATGGCGGTACTGGAAGCCGTCGAATTTGCGGGTGGCGGCGAAGGCGACATGGTCGACATCCATGTTGAGGCCCATGCCGATCGCGTCGGTGGCGACGATATAATCGACATCGCCCGACTGGTAGAGGGCGATCTGGGCATTGCGCGTGCGCGGGCTGAGGGCGCCCAGCACCACGGCGGCGCCGCCGCGCTGGCGGCGGATCAGCTCGGCCATGGCATAGACCATCTCGGCCGAGAAGGCGACGATGGCCGAGCGGCCGGGAAGCCGGGTGATCTTCTTCTGGCCGGCATAGGTGAGCCTGGAAAAACGCGGCCTCGCGATGAAGGAGGTTCCCGGCAGCATGCGCTCGAGGATGGGCCGCATGGTGGCCGCCCCCAGCAGCATGGTTTCCTCGCGGCCGCGGCGGTGTAGCACCCGGTCGGTGAAAATATGGCCGCGCTCGAAATCGGCGCAGAGCTGAACCTCGTCAATAGCCAGGAAGGGCACGTCGATATCGGGCGGCATGGCTTCGACGGTCGCCACCCAATAGCGCGGGCTGGCGGGCACGATCTTTTCCTCGCCGGTGACCAGGGCGACGGCGGCATCGCCCACCTTAAGCCTGACGCGATCATAGATTTCCCGCGCCAGAAGCCTAAGCGGCAGGCCGATCATGCCGGCGCCATGGCCCAGCATGCGCTCGACGGCGAGATGGGTCTTGCCGGTATTGGTGGGGCCCAATACGGCAGTGACGTTTCGGAAAGGCGGCATGGGAAAATGCAATCGCAGCTGCGTACATCACTTGGGGCGGACGGCGCGTGAGGTCAAGGCAATTGTCCCGTTCCGGGGCAGGCCGTCAAGGAGTGGATTCAAACCGGAACGAACCCCGCCCGAATCGCTGACTCCCCGACGATTCAGGATTTGTTCCGCAGGCGGATGAAGGGAATTGCCAATGCAGATGGCGGTGGGCGGCGCGAAGATCCGGCTATCCCGTCCCAATGGCGGCCAATTATGTTAACTCCTCGCCGCCATCCCTAATGAAAGATGAGCGAGGCCGGTTGCAGTCAAGCGATCCCGTTAGGAAAGCGTTCTGGTTCGTGAACGGAGGGGGGTCGAATCGGCGAAGTGGCGATGTTCCGGTTCTGTCCGCACAACATCTTGTGGATGAGGCGTCCGGGAGCCACAAGGGTAGAAGCCGGTTAGGTGCAAATCGAGGGATTTTCCACAGCAGCCGTTAACCTGTCTGTTCCAAATCCGGACGCGGAACAAAAGGCGCGGCGGGACCGAAAGCCGGTTTGCGCGGCTTGACCGCACCGGCGCCCGCGACTATAGACACCCGCAACCGAGCCGGGCCCAAAAGGTTCCGGCCCTTATCATTTCAAGTGGAGCGGTCACATGGCTCGCCGTTGCGAATTGACGGGAAAAGACGCGCTGGCTGGCAACAAGGTCAGCCATGCCAACAACAAGACCAGGACCCGGTTCATGCCGAACCTGTGCAATGTCAGCCTGATCAGCGACGCGATGGGCCAGACCTACCGCCTGCGGATCAGCGCCATCGCGCTCAAGTCGGTCGAGCATCGCGGCGGCCTCGACGCCTTCCTGATGAAGGCGGACAAGGCCGGGCTCTCGGCCAAGGCGCTGAAGCTCAAGAATTCGATCGCCAAGCGGCTCGAGGCCCAGAAGGCCGCCTGAAGATACCGGTACAGCATTTGCGAAGCCGCTCCATCGGGGGCGGCTTTTGCATTAGTGTGACAACATGACTCCGCCCCGGCGCCATTCCCCCTCCGCCACCCGCGACGGCTCGCCTGTCGTGCACGGCTCGGCCTCGGTGCGCAACGCGACGCTCGGCCGCTTCAGCGAGATCAAGGAGCGGGTGCAGTTTTGGGATGCGGAGCTCGGCGACTACTCCTATGTCGAGCGGCACGCGGAAGTGATCTATGCGCGGATCGGCAAATTCTGTGCCATCGCCTCGGCGGCCCGCATCAATGCGCTCGAACATCCGGCCGGGCGGGTGAGCCAGCACAAGATCACCTACCGGCCCAACGAATATTTCCTCGGCGCCAAGCTCGACAAGGATTTCCGCGAGATGCGCCGGGGCAAAACCGTCGAGACCGGCCACGATGTGTGGATCGGTCATGGCGCCATCGTCATGCCGGGGGTGAAGATCGGCCATGGCGCGGTCGTCGCGGCGGGCGCGGTGGTGACGAAAGATGTGGCGCCTTACGCCATCGTGGCGGGCGTTCCGGCAAAATTCCTCAAGTGGCGCTTCGCTCCCAGGCTCAGCGAACGGATCGTGGCGCTCGCCTGGTGGGACTGGGAGCATGACCGGCTGGCCGGAGCGATTGCCGACATGCGGGAGATGGACGCCGAAGCGTTTCTGGAGAAGTATGGAAATTAGAAGGCCACGGATTTTTCTGTTGAACGGGAAAGTTTCCCGGAGCATCGTGGTCTCGCGTAACTTTTCTCGGGAGGAAAACATCATGCGCAATTTTACCAGAAGACTCTTTCTTGCGGGCACTGTGGCGCTGACCATGGCGGCGGCGCCGGCGGCTTACGCCGAGGACCAAATCCTGGCCTCCGTTCCAGGTCTTACCTTCCCGTTCTTCGTTCATATGATGAAAGCGTTCAAAGCCGAAGCCGCCAAGCAGGGTGTCGGCGTGATTGAAAGCGACGGGCAGGTCTCATCGCCGAAGCAGACGGCCGATATCGAGGCCGCGATCACGCAAGGCGTAAAAGGCATTGTTATCAGCCCGAACGAGGTGGACGCCATGGCTCCGGCGCTGCAGCAGGCGGTGGACGCCGGCATTCCGGTTGTCACCGTCGACCGCCGCGTGGCGCAGGTCGAGGGCATCCTTGCCCATGTCGGCGCCGATAACGTGAAGGGCGGAGAAGCCCAGGGCAATCTCATTGTTCAGATGTTCCCCGACGGCGCCACGATCGTCAACCTGCAGGGACAGTCCGGCGCATCGCCGGCCATCGATCGCAACAAGGGCCTGCACAATATCCTCGACGGCATGGCCGACAAATACAAGATCGTCTTCGAGCAGACGGCCGGCTTCGACCGGGCCAAGGGCCTGGCGGTCACGGAAGCCGCCCTCGCCGGCATGGCCGAGCCCCCGCAGGTGATTGTCGCCGCCAACGACGACATGGCGCTGGGTGCCATGGAAGCCGTCAAGGCGCGCGGCCTGACCGGTATCGCGATCATTGGATTCGATGCGCTTCCGGAAGCGATTGCCCAGGTTCGCGATGGCGGCTTGACGGCCACGATCGAGCAGTTCCCCGGCAAGCAGAGTGCATTGGGCGTCCAGACCCTGGTGGACTTCATGAAGACCGGCAAGCGGCCGGCGGAGAAGGTGATCTTGCTGACGCCGGTTGCCGTCACCAAAGACAACTTGAATATCGCCGAACGCCTCGACGAGGTGAAGTAAGCAAGCCGGAATGTGTCGTTGCAATGCCCATATCTCTGCCTCCCCCGACGCTTCTGCGCATGACCGGGATCTCGAAATCCTTTCCTGGCGTGCGGGCGCTCGATAATGTCGATTTCGAAATCGGCGAGGACGAGATTCATGCCTTTCTCGGCGAAAACGGCGCCGGCAAGTCGACTCTTCTCAAAATTCTGTCGGGTGCCCAGGCACCGGACGCAGGCACCATCGAATTCGGTGGAAAACGGGTTGCCTTCGCCAGTCCGCAAGACGCTCAAGCCAACGGCATCGTCACGATCTATCAGGAGTTCACGCTCGCTCCCGATATGACCATCGCGGAGAATGTGTTTATCGGGCGCGAGCCGGGGTCGCGGCTGTTCATCAGCCGCAGCAAGCTCGAGGAAGAAACCCGCATTCTAACCGATCGCATCGGGCTCGACCGCAGCCCAAGGGCGCTGGTGCGCGATCTTTCCGTGGCCGAGCAACAGATGGTCGAGATCGCGCGCGCCCTTTCCATGAAGTCGCGTCTCATTGTGATGGACGAACCGACCTCCGCGCTCAGCCGCACCGAGGTTGAAAAGCTCTTCGACATTATCCGCGGGCTGAAGCGTGAAGGCATTTCGACCATCTTCGTCACCCACCGTCTGGAAGAAATATTCGAGATTTGCGACCGTTACACGGTCCTGCGTGACGGGCGTCACGTGGGTTCGGGGCCGGTGGCCGGCACATCTCTGGATGACATCATCCGTCTGATGGTCGGCCGCGAACTCGGCCTTCTGGCGCGACGCGACACCTCGTTTGCAACCGGCGAGGTGGCGCTTGCGGTCGAGGGAATTTCACGCCGCCGCAAGAGAAGCGATGCCAGCGCCATCGAGCTGCACGATGTCTCGCTGGCCGTTCAGAAGGGGGAAATTCTTGGAATTGCCGGACTGGTCGGCGCCGGACGGACCGAGACCGCGCGCGCCATCTTCGGCGCGGACGCGATCGATTCCGGACGGATTGCCGTCAACGGCGAGACGGTAAATATCTCCTCGCCTCGCGATGCCATCGGTCATGGCATCGGGCTTGTTCCGGAGGATCGCAAGCAGCAGGCTCTTTTCCTCGCGCTGGCGATCCGGACCAACCTGTCGATCGCCGCGCACGACCGCATATCGGCGTTTGGCGTATTCATCAACGGAGCCAAGGAAGACGCCCTGGTCGAGGAGTACCGGAAACTCCTTAATATCCGCATGGCATCGGGCGATCAGCTGGTTGGCAATCTTTCGGGAGGCAATCAGCAAAAGGTCGTGTTGGCGCGCTGGCTGGCTTTGCGGCCAAAAGTTCTGGTCGTCGACGAGCCGACGCGCGGCATCGACGTGGGCGCCAAAGTCGAGGTGCACAATTTGCTGTTTCAGATGGCGGCATCGGGTATCGCGATCATCGTGATTTCATCGGAATTGCCTGAAATCCTGGCGCTCTCCGACCGGATCGTGACCATGCGCGAGGGGCGGGTAACCGGTGAGATCGCACGTGCCGAGGCGGATCAGGAAAAACTCATGACACTGATGACTTTGGGTTTGGATCGGGCAGCATAAGCGTGGCGGGGACAAAGATGGCCGAGGCAGTTGCAAGGGAAACAGATCGAGGCTTCGATGCCTTCTCATTCCTGGCGCGGTTTGCGCCGCTCATCTTCCTTCTGTTGCTCATGGCCGTTTTCACGATCGTCGAGCCGCGTTTTCTCTCCTCGGTCAATCTCTTCAATGTCATGC
>JANMQL010000208.1:0-11051 GCA_031370475.1 Hyphomicrobiales bacterium
GCCAGCATGGCTTCGACTTTTCGCTTCGCCTCGGCGTGGGCGGCAACGACGAGATCCTCGACGATTTCCTTTTCCTCGGTCTTGAGCAGCGAGGCATCGATGGCAAGCGCCGTCATGGCGCCTTTGCCATTGAGAGTGACGCTGACCAGCCCGCCGCCAGACTGGCCGGTTACGGTCGCGGCATCGAGCTTTGCCTGCACCTCGGCCATGCGCGACTGCATGGCCTGCACCTGCTTCATCATCTCACCGAGATTCTTCATCCACTTCACTCACGGTTTGCGGTTGGGGATCGCGAACATCGACGATTTCAGCACCGGGAAAGCGCTTGAAAACGGCCTGCACGTCCCGGTGTTCGCGGGCCATGCGGAACAGGCCGTCGCGGTTCTCCTTGTGCTGGGCCGCAACCGACTTGTCGCCGCCGTCCCTGGCAACTAGCACCATCCAGCGCATTCCGGTCCAGGCTTCGAGCTTGCGGGCGATCTCACCCGGAAGTCCCGGAGGTGCAGAGGGTTCGAGCGCCAGCTCGAATTGGCCGGGGCTGACGCGAATTGGCCGCACCAAGCGCTCGAGATCGTTCTTAAGCTTGATGTCGCGCTTTTCGGTAGCCAGGGCCAGAATATCCTTGATGCTTGAGAAGGCGCGGGGTTCGCTTGGCACCGGCGGCGGCGTGGACGCAGGCTTTACCGCCAGCGAACCATTGCTTTCCGCTGCCGGCTCATCCCGCCTCAGGAGCTGCGCAGCAGGCAGAGAGACGATTTTCTCCGGACCGGCGCCCTGGCGAGCGAGCCTCGTCAATTCTTCGACACCGGGGAGATCGGCGGCATGGGCAAGACGAATTAGCACCATTTCCGCGGCCATTAGGGAATCGGAGTGCAGTTCCGCCTCCTTGATGCCCTTGAGCAGCATCGACCAGGCGCGGGTCAGGTGCGCCATGCCGATGCGCCCGGCAATTTCGGCGCCGCGCTTCTTTTCCACTTCGGTGCGGGCCGGATCGGAGAGGGCGGAGTCCCTGGCGACCTTGAGCCGCGTCACCCAATGCACGAAATCTGCGAGATCGATAAGTGCGGTCACTGGATCGCCGCCATCGCGGTGCTGGGCCTCGAGCAACACGATGGCGCGGGCCGTATCGCCCGCCATGACGGCCTCGAACAGATCGATAATGCGGCCGCGATCGATCATTCCCAGCATGGCGGCGACATCGGCGGCCTTGACCCTGCCTTCGCCATAGGCGATTGCCTGATCAAGCAGCGACAGGCCATCACGCACCGAGCCTTCGGCAGCCCGCGCAATCATGGCCAGTGCGTCAGGTTCCGCCTCGACATTCTCTTGCGCCGCGATATCCGCATAATGCTGAGCCAACATTGCCGCATCGAGCCGCTTCAGATCGAAACGCTGGCAGCGCGACAGGATGGTGACCGGCACTTTACGGATTTCGGTGGTGGCGAAGATGAACTTCACATGCGGCGGTGGCTCTTCCAGGGTCTTGAGCAACGCGTTGAAGGCGCTCTTCGACAGCATGTGGACTTCGTCGATGATATAGACCTTGTAACACGCCGAGATCGGGGCGTAGCGCACACTGTCGATGATCTCGCGCATGTTGTCGACGCCGGTGTTGGAGGCGGCGTCCATCTCGATCACATCGATGTGGCGACTTTCGAGGATCGCCTCGCAATGGGGGCCGAAGGCCCCCATGTCGATCGCCGGTTTGTCGCCGTAATTGAGCGCCCTTGCAATGAGCCGGGCCGTCGTCGTCTTGCCGACGCCGCGCACTCCGGTCAGCATATAGGCTTGGGCGATGCGGCCCGAGGCGAAGGCATTGGTGAGGGTGCGCACCATCGCTTCCTGGCCGATCAGGTCGGGGAAGGTCTGGGGACGATATTTGCGGGCGAGAACGCGATATCCCGAGGCGTTCGCGCCGCTGGTTGCTTCAGTCATGGCGGGCCCGGGCATGTTTAGAGGTGGGAGGCTGGACGGGCAACCCGTTCCGATCTCGTTAGGGCTGCTTCCTTCCGGACCTGACCCGGTTGGCGAGCGGCACGTCCGCCGCCAACCTCCCGGCCGCTATATCGGAGTTTTGAGCAGAATTGGCAAGGGCAGGGTCTTGCCCGCCCCCGCCAATCGCGTCAGAGCCCGCCGATGATCTTGCGATAGGCATCCTCGGAGAATGCCTTCATCGTGGTGGTGCGGACATTGCCGCCCATACCCAGCATCAAGGTGAATTTCGCCATGGTCTCGTCATCGGGCGCGTCGGCGATGACCACCATGTCGCTGGCGCCGATGGTCATGTAGAATTCGCGGATTTCGCAGCCCATTTTCTTGGCGAGGTCGCGGGCGGCATCGAGGCGTTTGGGGCTCTCCCGCACGCTCTTCACACCCTGGTCGGTCCAGTTCAGAAGCTGGATGTATCTGGCCATCTCGATCCTCCCTGATATTTCGCACGGGCAAGGCGCCAATCCGCCACTCCGGCGAAAGCGCCGCAGCCTAGCACGGCCGGGCGGCGGTGGCGATTGACCCCCTTCCGCCCGTCGCTTATCTGAGCGTCATGAGCATTCGCGACATTGTCACCCTGCCCGACCAGAGCTTGCGCCAGGTATCAAAGCCCGTGGCGCGGATCGATGCGGATATCCGCCGGCTGTGGGACGACATGCTGGAGACCATGTATGCGGCCCCCGGCATCGGACTTGCCGCCGTCCAGGTGGGGGTGCCACGGCGGCTGCTGATCGCGGACCTGGCCAAGGAGGGTGAAGAGAAGAAACCGCTCTTCGTCGCCAATCCGGAAATCCTCTGGCAGAGCGAAGCCCAGAGCGATTACGAGGAAGGCTGCCTGTCGATCCCGGAATTCTACGAAATGGTGTCGCGGCCGTCGGAAGTGACAATCCGCTATCTCGACCGCCAGGGCGAGGCCCAGCAAATCCATGCCACGGGCCTGCTTGCCACCTGCCTGCAGCATGAGATCGATCATCTCAACGGGGTTCTGTTCATCGACCACATCTCGAAACTGAAGCGCGACCGGGTGGTGAAAAAATTCGTCAAGGCCCAGAAACTGGGGAAGCTCTAGCCCCATGCGCCTCGCATTCATGGGGACGCCGGACTTCGCGGTCGCAGCGCTGAAGGCCCTGATCGGCGCCGGTCACGAGATCGCCGCCGTCTATTCGCAACCGCCGCGGCCCGCCGGGCGCGGCATGGCGGAACGGCCGTCTCCGGTGCAGGCCCATGCTGTGGCACAGGGCATCGAAGTTCGCACGCCCGTCTCATTGAAAACTTCCGGTGAGCAGAGCCGCTTTGCGGCGTTGAAGGCCGATGCGGCGGTTGTCGTCGCCTATGGATTGCTGTTGCCGAAAGCCATTCTCGATGCGCCGGGGCTCGGTTGCTTCAATGTGCACGCCTCGCTCCTGCCACGCTGGCGAGGTGCGGCGCCAATCCAGCGGGCGATTATGGCAGGGGATGTGGAAACGGGCGTCACCATCATGCGCATGCAGGAAGGGCTTGATACCGGGCCCATGTGCAAAATTGGGCGAGTGGCCATTCCACCAACAATGACGGCCGGCGAATTGCACAATGCGCTGGCGGCACTCGGCGCCAGGTTGATAGTGGAAACACTGGTACAACCGTCGATCAAATGCACGGCACAGCCTGTCGAGGGCATTACTCACGCAAAGAAGATCGACAAGGCGGAAACCCGGATCGATTTTAGCCGGAGCGCCGTCGAAGTCCGCAATCATATCAACGGGCTCTCTCCCTTTCCGGGCGCCTGGTTCGCCGCGGGCAGTTCCCGCATCAAGGTGTTGAGAGCCGCGCCGCTCGATGCTGCCGGGGCGCCGGGAACGGTGCTCGACGAGGAGCTTGGCGTGGCCTGCGGTTCGGGCGCGGTAAGGCTGCTGGAACTCCAGCGCGAAGGCAAGACGCCGATGGATGCGGCCAGTTTCCGGCGCGGCTTTCCCTTGGCAAGAGGAGCACGGATTTCCTGATGCCGCGCTACAAGCTCACCATCGAATATGACGGCACCCCCTTCGCCGGCTGGCAGCTGCAAGCCGAAGACGTGACGGTGCAAGGCGTTCTGGAGAAAGCGGTTGCGGCGATCAACGGCGGCCCCTCGGTTGTGCAAGGCGCGGGCCGCACCGATGCCGGCGTTCACGCTCTGGCGCAGGTGGCGCATGTCGACCTAGCAAAACCCTGGGACACATTCGTGCTGCGCAACGCGCTCAATGCCCATGTCCGGCCGCATCCCATCAGCGTGCTCGAAGCGGAGGAAGTGCCGGAGGATTTCCATGCCCGCTTTTCCGCCACCAAGCGGCACTATCTCTACCGCATCCTAAACCGCCGCAGTCCGCCGGCGCTGGACAAGGGCAAGGTGTGGTGGCTGCCGATGGAACTCGACAGCGATGCCATGCATGAAGCGGCCCAGGCGCTCATCGGCAAGCACGACTTCACCACCTTTCGCGCCGCCCAGTGCCAGGCGCGGTCGCCGGTCAAGACGCTCGACCGGCTCGACGTGGCGCGTTATGGCGAGGACATCGAAATCCACAGCGAGGCGCGCTCCTTTCTGCACAATCAGGTGCGCTCGATCGTCGGTTCCCTGAAGCTGGTGGGCGAAGGCAAGTGGCGGCCGCGCGATCTCGGAACCGCACTCGAAGCCCGCGACCGGGCCCGCTGCGGGCCGGTGGCGCCGCCCGACGGGCTTTATCTGGTCAAGGTCGGCTACTGAAATAGTTCTCGATGATGCGGGCGTAGACGGCCTGGGTTGCCCGTAATTCGTCGACTGAAATGCGTTCGTCGGTCATGTGGATGGTCGCATTGGTGGGGCCGAATTCCAGGACCGGGCAATAGTCCTTGATGAATCGGGCATCCGAAGTTCCACCCGAGGTCGAGAGCTTCGGCAGGATACCGGTTTCCTGCTCCACCGCATCCTGCACCAGCCCGACGAAGGCGCCGGGCTCGGTTATAAAGGCATCCGCCCCTTCGTTGGACAAGACAGCCCAAGTACCACCCACCGCCGATTTAACCTCGGCGATGCGATCGGCAACCCATGTCTTGAGCGAGGCGTCGGAGTGTTCGGTGCTGAAGCGGACATTAAATTTCGCCGCAGCCCGCGCCGGAATAACGTTGGTGGCCGGATTGCCGACATCGACCGAGGTGACGGCGAGCGTCGAGGGATCGAAATGATCGTTGCCGTCATCGAGCTTCATACTCGAAATCATTTCGATAAATCGCGCCATCTTCGGAATGGGATTGTCGGCCTTGTGGGGATAGGCGGCGTGGCCCTGCTTTCCCTCCACCGTAACCGTAAAGCTCAGGGAACCGCGACGACCGATCTTGATTGTGTCGCCGAGTTTTTCCACACAGCTCGGCTCGCCAACGAGGCAATGATCGGGAACTTGACCATTGTCCTTCATCCACCGCAGCACCTTTACGGTACCGTTGACCGCCGGGCCCTCCTCGTCGCCGGTGATCAAGAAGGAGATGGAGCCGGACAACTTGCGGTTCGACCTGACATGATCGATGGCGGCGGCGGCGAAGGCGGCGATCGACCCCTTCATGTCGGTGGCGCCGCGGCCATAGATGAAGCCCCCGGCGATTTCGGCGGCAAAGGGCGGGTGGCGCCAGTCTTCCGGGCTGCCGGGAGGCACCACATCGGTGTGGCCGGCGAAACCGAGATGCGGGCTGCCTCCACCGAAGCGGGCGAAGAGATTCTCGACGTCGGGCGTGTTCTTGTCCTTGAAGATCAGGCGGTGGCAGACAAAGCCATGGGCCGAGAGGAGATTTTCGTGCACGGTCAGCGCACCGCCCTCGGCCGGCGTCACCGAGCGGCAGCGGATCAAGTCCTGGAGGATGGAGACGGAATCGGTCGCGGTGTTCTTCATGGGCCCCAAGTCTAGCGGCAAATGCAACGCCCGGCCACACGGACCGGGCGCATCATTCCATGAAACGCGGGTTAAGTACCGGTGAGCGGGTCTGGACCGTACTCATTGGTTCCTTCGGTGCCTTTCAGGAACCCGTTTTCGACCAGCGTCCAGATGCCGCCGATGAGCGGAATGAGACCGATCAATATCCACCAAGCCGACTTGCCGCGATCATGCCAGCGCTTGGCGCTGAGGGCGAGGCCGGCCCAGATAAACGGAATCATGACAATCAACAATATGATCGTTCCCACCGCCCCCAAATTGAAACTCGCGCTAAACCCGGCAGAACTCGGATCGACTTCAGTCGGGACCGCCGTGCCAAAAAACATCCCCAGAACAAACATGATCACCCATTCGGCAATGACCAGCACAATGAGGCCTAGCCACCACTTCTGGCGGTTAATGCGACCCTCAAAACTCGTGAACAGCGACATATCCATGTAGATACCCTCCAGCCAGTGATTCTCAGGACCCCCGAGAGCGGCAATATTACTCAATTCGCGATTCACCGGAAGGGGCTTTGTCAGTCGCGCAACAAGTCGTTGATGCTCGTCTTGGATCTGGTCTTCTCATCGACGCGCTTGACAATCACGGCGCAATAGAGCGAGGGACTGGGTGAGCCATCGGCGAAGGGTTTTTGCGGCAATGAACCGGAGACCACGACCGAATAGGGCGGCACCCGGCCTATGTGAACCTTGCCGGTGTCGCGCTCGACGATCTTGGTGGACTGGCCGATGAACACGCCCATAGAAATGACCGAACCCTCGCCGACGACGACGCCTTCAACCACTTCCGAGCGCGCGCCGATGAAACAATTGTCCTCGATGATGGTGGGCCCCGCTTGCATCGGCTCGAGCACGCCGCCGATGCCGACGCCGCCCGAGAGGTGGACATTCTTGCCGATCTGGGCGCAGGAGCCCACCGTCACCCAGGTATCGACCATGGTTCCCTTGTCCACATAGGCGCCGAGATTGACGAAGGACGGCATGAGAATGGCGCCCGGCGCGATATAGGCCGAGAGGCGGACAATGCAGTTCGGCACGGCGCGGAAGCCCGCCTTGCGGAAATCCTTAGGCGTCCAGCCGTCGAACTTCGATGGCACCTTGTCCCACCATTTGCCCTTGCCGGGCCCGCCGCCGATCAGCTCCATGTCGTTGAGACGGAAGGACAGCAGCACCGCCTTCTTCAGCCACTGGTTGGTGACCCACTGGCCGTCCTTCTTCTCGGCGACACGCGCCTCGCCGGCATCGAGCATTGCGAGTGCTGCATCGACAGCCTTGCGCACCGGCCCCTTGGTCTTGAGCGAGACCTCGTCGCGGCTCTCCCAAGCTTGTTCGATGACAGCTTGCATGTTCTTCATGGGCGATTCCGTACAATTCCTAGCAGCCTAACGGGCATTGTGTCCTTGTCAATTGCCGCGGTATGTTGAGATCGCCGCTGCTGGATTTTTTCGAATGATCGAATATGAAAGTTTTATTTACCTTGATGTTTATCGGACGGGCAGCACCCATGTAGTGGCGCTTCTGGCAAAGATTGCCAATGAGAAGCCAGTTCGGATATTTCGGCATTCCTCTCTTACCAAGGGAAGACCCTTCGGCTTCGATGGCGGAAAAGTCGTATTCACTACCGTCCGAAACCCATGGGATTGGTATGTCTCGCTGTGGGCCTATGGCGCGGGCGGCAAGAGTGCCATCCGCAAATATCTTGCCTCGCATCTTGGCGCAGATGAGCTCGCGCCCCTCTACGACAGGAATGACCCCGCCACGTCATTCCGGCGCTGGCTCCGGCTCATGCATGACCCGCGGGTTTTGGAACGCGTCATGCAGGAATATCTGCCGCAGTCGGGGCTTGCACCGGTCCTTGGCCTATACACCTACCGGTTTCTGCGCGTGACGACCCGCTTTCCACGACTTCTATTGAGGAATGTCTTCATCCGGAACCCGCAGGGCGCGGAAGCCCATCTTAGGCGCTTCGGAGCCTATGACAGCGTCCTACACACCGAGACGCTGACCGCGGACCTGCTCGCATTCGTTGACCGCAACCGCCGCCGCTTCAAGCCCGATGCGGCCGAGATCATTCGCAACGCGGATGAAACGCCCGCCAATGCCAGTCGCCGCAGTCTGGGGAGCTATCGGGACTACTATGACGAAGAAAGTGCCGCGTTGGTTGCAGGCCGTGACCGATTGTTCACCGATGTTTTCGGCTATCGCTATTGACGCTCATGGACAAGGCCGGCAAGAAAGCCCGCCAGATCATCGGTAAGATAGTGCACGTGCGGTTGTCGTGTGCCGCCGGTTTTCCGGTTCAGATGCTCGGCGTCGCGATTGTCCGTGGAGACGACCAGTACCGTGGTCATGCCAAGTTCGTGGGGCGCTTCCAGATTGCGGGCGATATCCTCGAACATGGCGGATGTTTCGGGGCGGATGCCGGTCTGGGCGACGAATTTGCGGTAGGGCTCCATCTCCGGTTTCGGAATGAAATCGGAATGGACGATGTCGAAAATATCGCCGAAATGATGGGTGACGCCGATGCGCTTCAATACTTTTTCGGCGTGGGCCACCGTGCCATTGGTGAAGACCAGCTTGCGGCCGGGAAGCGCATGTAGCGCCGCATCGAGCGCCGGGTTGGGCGGCACCGGGCTGTGATCGATGTCGTGAACGTGATCTAGAAAGGCATCCGGCGCGATGCCGTGTTCGACCATCAGGCCGCGCAGCGTGGTCCCGTATTTGTAGAAGAGCTGCTTCTGCCGTTGTTTTGCTTCGGCGTAGTCCACGTCGAGCAGCCGCGCCACATACTCGCCCATCCGCACATCGATCTGGTCGAAGAGCCGGCAGGAGGCCGGGTAGAGCGTGTTGTCGAGGTCGAAGACCCAAGTGTCGATATGGGCGAAGCCCCTCATACGCCGGTTCTCGAAACGCGAGTGCCGACGCCGTGGGGAGTGAGCAGTTCGAGCAGCACCGAATGGGGCACGCGGCCGTCGAGGATGATGACGCCCTCGACCCCGGATTCGACGACCGCCGCCGCGCTTTCGACCTTGGGGATCATGCCGCCGGTGATGGTGCCATTGGCGACCAGTTCCGGCACTTCTCCCACCTTCAATTCGCTGATCAGTTGCTTGTCCTTGTCGAGCACGCCGGCAACGTCGGTAAGAAGCAACAGGCGCTTGGCCTGGGTGGCGGTGGCGATGGCGCCCGCCGCCGTATCGGCGTTGACATTGTAGGTTTCACCCTCCCAGCCGACGCCGACAGGGGCGATTACCGGTATTGCATCGCTCTTCATGATGGTGTGGAGGATTTCGGTATTGACGCGGGCCGGTTCGCCGACGAAGCCGAAATCGATCTCCTCGGTCTTGCCGGTCACCGGATCGGTTTTTCTTTTGACATAGCGCTCGGCGATCAGGAGATTTCCGTCCTTGCCCGATATGCCGACGGCGCGGCCGCCGGCCTGCTGGATCGAGGCGACGATGGCCTTGTTGATGGCCCCCGCCAGCACCATTTCGACCACATCCATGGTCTCCTGATCGGTCACCCGCAGGCCCTCGCGGAATTCGGCTTTCACCGCCAACTTGTCGAGCATGCGGTTGATTTGGGGGCCGCCGCCATGAACGACGATGGGGTTGAGCCCGCAGACCTTGAGCATCACCATGTCGCGGGCAAACTGGCGGGCAAGCTCCGGATCGACCATGGCGTGGCCGCCATACTTGACCACGATGATCTGGTCGTCATAGCGCTGCAGGAAAGGCAGCGCCTCGGACAGGATGCGGGCGGTCTCGCTGATCGAGATGTCGGTCATCGGGGCAATTCCCGTTGGAAGATGAAAGCGCCTTATAGGATATTGCCGCGCCTTGCCAAGGCCTCAGAGAATCCCGGCGATCTCGGCTTGCAACTCGTCGATGCCAATGCGCTTTTCGCTGGAGGTGACATGAACGATCGGGAAGGCGGCGGGTCGTTTCTTGGCGGCCGCTTCGGTCTCCGCGAGGATCTGAACCAGTTCGGCCGGCTTGATCTTGTCGATTTTGGTGAGCACCAGTTGGTAGGTGACGGCGGCCTCGTCGAGCAGGGTCATCATCTCCTCGTCGGCCGCCAGTACGCCGTGGCGGGCATCGATCAGCACGAAGGCGCGGGTCAGGCCCGGCCGGCCGCGCAAATATCCGCGCAGCATGGACTGCCATTTCTTGACCTCTTTCTTCGCCGCCTTGGCGTAGCCGTAGCCCGGCATGTCGACGAGGGTGAGCCTCCCGGCAATTTCGAAAAAATTGAGTTCGCGGGTGCGACCCGGCGTATTGGAGGCGCGCGCCAGACCGTTGACGCCGGTCAGGACATTGATCAGCGTCGATTTGCCGGCATTGGAGCGGCCGGCGAAGGCTATTTCCACGCCCTTTTCAGGCGGCAGTTGCTCGAGCTTGGCGACGCCCAGCAGGAAAACAGAGGGGCCGGCGAAGAGGCGCCGGCCCTCTGTAAGTTGGTCCTTGGTGAAGCGTTCGCTCAACCGGCCGGCTTCTTCTTGAGGAAGGGCAAACTATTGCGGACGTTGCCGAGGAGGTCGACCTCGACACCGTGGCGCTTCATGATGATCGATTGTTGGATGATCGACAGAGAATTGCTCCAGGCCCAGTAAATGACCAAGCCCACGGGGAATGTCCCCAGCATGAAGGTGAAGATCACCGGCATCCAGTTGAACAGGCTCGCCTGCACCGGATCGGGCGGCGTCGGATTGAGTCGCATCTGCACCCACATGGTGATGCCCATAAGCAGCGGCCAGACGCCGATTGCCAGCATGGTGGGCGGCGTGAACGGCAGG
Organism: Hyphomicrobiales bacterium; assembly: GCA_031370475.1. Classification (GTDB taxonomy): domain Bacteria; phylum Pseudomonadota; class Alphaproteobacteria; order Rhizobiales; family Aestuariivirgaceae; genus Aestuariivirga. The sequence goes on from JANMQL010000208.1 coordinate 10,701, forward strand.
AGACCGAAGAGATTGGCGAAGCTCGTTGGATCGGGCGCCGAGAGATCGTGAATCCAACCGAAAAACGGCGCGTGGCGAAGCTCGATCGAGGTGAGGATCACCTTGTAGAGCGAGAAGAAGATCGGAATCTGAATGACCACCGGCAGGCAGCCCGAGAGCGGCGAGACCTTTTCGCGCTTGTAGAGCTCCATCATTCCCTGCTGCTGCTTCACCCGGTCGTCGGGGTAAAGCTCCTTGAGCTTCTGCATCTCCGGCTGCAGCTTCTTCATCTTGCTCATGGACGCATAGGATTTGTTAGCCAGCGGGAAGAGCACCGCCTTGACCAGCACCGTGGCGATCAGGATGGCAATG
>JANMQL010000223.1:0-42149 GCA_031370475.1 Hyphomicrobiales bacterium
ATGACGGGGCAATCGGCGCCGTAATGGGGGGTGAGTGCCCGCTCGATGTAACCAAGATTGCGGATAGACAGGTGGATGGCGAGGGTGGCCTTGGAGCGCCCCAGTTCCTCCAGCGCCTCGCCTGGCGGCATGGGCGAGGCCTGCATGGCGGTGCGCGTCAGGATCACCGTCTGGGCGATTTCGGGCAAAGTGAATTCGGTCTTGAGCACGGCGGCAGCGGCGGCGAAGGCGGGAACGCCGGGCGTCACGTCATAGGCGATGCCGAGCTTGTCGAGGCGGCGCATCTGTTCGGCAATCGCTCCGTACAATGACGGATCGCCGGAATGGACGCGGGCGACGTTATGACCCTGCGCATGGGCGGCGGAAATTTCGGCGATGATTTCGTCGAGGTGCAGGGGCGCGGTATCGACAACGCGCGCGCCGGGTGGAGCCGACTTGACGATTTCTTCCGGTACCAGCGAGCCGGCATAGAGGCAGACGGGACAGGACTGGATGAGCTTCAGTCCACGCAGCGTGATGAGATCGGCGGCGCCCGGCCCGGCGCCGATGAAATGTACGGTCATGGCAGTTCCCGTTTTTTGGCATAGCCGCGCGGCGTGTAGGCATAAACCCGCCCGTCGCCGCGCCGGAAGGATTTCGATTGCGAGGAGCCGACCATGACGAGAGTGAGCATGTCGACGTCATCCGCTTCGAATTCGGCGAGGGGCACGATCTTCAATTTTTCCTCGGGGCGGCCGAGATTGGCGGCGACAACGACGGGTGTTTCCGGCGGGCGCTGCTGTTTCAGGATCGCCATGGCGCGCTCCAGCTGATCGCGGCGCCTTAGCGAGCGCGGATTATAGAAGGCGATGACGAAATCGCCCTCGGCCGCCGCCTTCACGCGCCTCTCGATCGCCTCCCACGGCGTCAGCAGATCGGAGAGCGAGATGCAGCAAAAATCATGACCGATCATGGCGCCGGCCTTGGCTGCGGCAGCCTGGAAAGCGGAAATACCGGGAATGACGTTTACCGCAATGCGGCATGGTTGCAGATCGACGATTTCATAGACGAGCGCCGCCATGGCGTAGATGCCGGCGTCGCCTGAACAGACGAGGGCGACCTGCTTGCCTTCCTTGGCGAGGGCGATAGCGTGGCGGACGCGGTCGTCCTCGCCGCCGAGAGGAAAGCGGTGTTCGGTCTGGGCGTCTTTCAGATCGGCAACCAGATCGAGATAGAGGCCATAGCCAACCCAATCGGTCGCGGTTTGGAGAGCGGCACCGGCGGCGGGGCTTCGCCAATCGATTGCACCGGGGCCGATGCCAACGACATGCAGCCGGCCGCGTGGGCGGCCCCTGAATTCGACGATGGGAGAGGCGGCGCGGGCGATGGCGCAAGTGGCGCGTTTTCTCTTTGTTTTGGCGACGATCAACTCCGCGCCCGGACCGGCCGCGGCCAGAGCCGCCGCTTCGGCGACACCGGGCGTTCCCACTTCCCGGGCGACGATATCGGACGGCGATTTGAGCTGCGGGGCGAGCGCGTTCAATTGTTCGGCGGTGAAGAAGCGCGGATTGTCGAGTCCGGCTATTGCCGGCTCGTCCTCCTTCAGGTCGATGGAGGCATGGCAGGCGACGGCAAGCGGCGAAAGGCCGTGGGCGGCGAGAGTCTCGGCGATCAGAGTCCGCAACTCATTCGGATCCGTGCCACGCTCGCAGCCGGCGCCGATGGCGAGAGTTTGCGGGTGGTAAACGAGTTTGCGAGCGTTCCCGGGAGTGGCGCGCTCCGTGACCGCAATCGTCACCCCGGCAAAAGCCGGGGCCCATGTCTCAATTGGCAGGTGTCGGACGCCGCCCGCGCTGAACGGGGTCAGTGGGTCCCGGCTTCCGCCGGGATGACGGTGAAAGGCGATTTTCGCTCCGGCAAGAAGAGCGGCAACGGCGGGTTTTGCGTCTTGGGGATTGGCGAGGACATAGCCTGGCAGCGGATCGTCGAAAGCCACGCCGAAATTGATTTCGCTCGCCGTGGTGATGGCGGCATGGCCCGCACAAAGGGCCGCAATCTTGCAGGCAAGATCATTGGCGCCGTGGTGGCCGCCGAGCAGGGGCACGGCGGACGATCCATCTTCGGCCAGCGCAATAACCGGCGGCTCGCTGCGTTTGTCGGTGAGCACAGGTGCCAGGGCGCGGATCAGAATCCCGCTGGCACAAATGCCGACGATCGGGCGGCCAGCCTTGAACAGTTCCCGCAGATGCAGGGTCGCTTTCGCGTAGGACGCGTCGGATCCCGCCACGCAATCGGGTCCGTGAATGTCGCCGCCCAGTTCCATCTTGAGTTTTCGCGCCAACGGCAGGGCCGAGACGCCGAGAATGACGATGGCCGGCTTCACCATGATTCGGCTCCGGCATAGACGAGGACGGTGGAGAAATATGGCAGGGCATCCTCCGTCACATCGGCAAGCTTGCGCACGCGCTCTTCCGTCTGCGTGGCCTTTTCGATGACGACTGCGGATTTAGCCAGATCGAGGTTCGCCAGGATGTCGCGGACTTTGCTGATGTGGCGGCCGACTTTGATGATGGCGGCCGACTGGGCGGTGGCGAGTTCCTCGCGCAGGCGGTCGGCATCAAGGGTGGCGGGCAGGACTTTCAGCACTTCATCGCGAGCCGCCAGCGGCCGGCCGATGGCGGCGGCGGCGGCGGTGATGGAGGTTACGCCGGGAACCACGATCACTTCAAAATCCTTCGCCAACCGCGCGAAGATATACATGAAGCTGCCATAGAAGAACGGATCGCCCTCGCACAGCATGGCGACATCGCGGCCGGCGCGGAGATGCTCGGCAATCGTGGCGCAGCCTGTGTCATAGGCGGCTTCGGCCGGCGCGCGTTCGACGCGCATGGGCACGTCGATGGCGATCTCGATGGCGTCCTCAGGAATGAAGGGCTTGGCGATATTGCGGGCCGTGCTGTCGCCGCCATTGGCTGCAAGATAGGCGACGACCGGCGCCGTCGAGACAATGCGCCAGGCCTTGACCGTCATCAGCTCCGGATCGCCGGGGCCGACTCCGAGTCCATAAAGGGTGCCGCGCTTCACCATGGCTTCTGGGCCCGCCATTGCAACACGGCCATGCGCGGCTTCATGGCGCGGAAGGGCCCGACTTGGGTCAGGTTCGAAATCTCCATGCGGACAAGATCGCCACCAAGCTTTTCCTGCAAATCGACAAGGTGAAGTTCGCCCTCGAGAGTCACCACGTTCACCACCATGCGGCCGCCGAGTTTCAAGGCCGCCCAGGCGGCTTCAAACACGCCGGCGTCACCGAGCCCACCGCCGATGAATACGGCATCGGGCGCGGGATGGCCGGCGAATGATGCGGGTGCTATGCTGGCGGCGATCTTGAGGCGCGGTGTGCCGAGGGTGTCGGCATTGGCGGCAATCATTTTGAGCCGTTCGGCGTTGCTCTCGAAAGCGATCGCCTCGCAGCCGCGGGTCGAGCGCATCCATTCGATTGCCACGGAGCCGCAACCGGCGCCGACGTCCCAAAGCAATTGGTCGGGCGCGGGAGCGAGGGCGGCAAGGGTCGTGGCGCGCACCTCGCGCTTGGTGAGCTGGCCGTCATGGGCGAATGCCTCGTCGGGGAGGCCGGCAACGCGCGAGTAAACCGTTGCCTCAGGCGAAGCAACGCAGGCCACGGCGAGGGTGTTGAGATCGGAGAAGTCTTGTTGCATCGGGCTATTTGCGGCGAATGAGGAAATGCGCTCGCGCGTCCCACCCATGTTTTCAAGAACCGTCATTGCGCTCTTGCCGAAACCGCGGGCGACGAGGCGGCGGGCGGCTTCGACGATGGTGGTCGCGTCGGCGGTGAGCACAATGAGGCGTGCGCCGGGCTGGATGAAGGGCTCGATATTGGCGGCATCGCGGCCATGCAGGGTGAGCATGTCGCAATCGGGCAAGGACCAGCCCAGGCGGGCGGCGGCGAGCGAGAAAGAGGAGAGATGCGGAATGACGCGCATCTCGGAGAAGGGGATGAATTCGAGCAGCTTGCGCGCGACACCGTAATTGAGTGGGTCGCCGGTTGCCAGCACCACGGTGCGGCGCCCCGTCAGGGGCTTGATGAGGTCGACCACGGCGGAAAAAGGTTGCGGCCACTCATGGTGCTGGGCTGCGAGTTGCGGCAAAAATGCCAATAGCCGGGCGGAACCTACCACCACCTCCGCTTCGGAGATGGCAAGGCGGGCGGCGGCGGCGAGGCCGTCATAGCCGTCCTCGCCCATGCCGACGATAGTGAGCCATTTGCTCATGTAAGATCTCCGGTGAGCGCGTTGATGACGGCGGCCGCCATGGCGGAGCCGCCGCGCCGCCCGGGGAGGGTGGCATAGGGAATGCCACGCGAATTGCGGATCAGTTCGTCCTTCGATTCCGCCGCGCCCACGAAGCCCACAGGAAAAGCGGCGATAGCGGCCGGCTTGGCGGCACCCTTGTCGATTGCCTCGAGCAGCGCGAACAGAGCGGTGGGCGCATTGCCGATGACCACGACGGCGCCGGCAAGGTGCGTCGGCCATAATTCGACCGCCGCGGCCGAGCGGGTCGTCTGGCGGGCAATGCCGAGGTCGTGGGCCCGCGGATCGTTCAGAGTGCAGACAATCTTCACTCCCGCCGGTGTTTGCCGGGCAATGATGCCGTGGCGCACCATTTCGCTATCGACGATGAGCGGTTTGCCGGTTTGCAAGGCTGCCCGTGCTGCGCCGGCGAAATCCGGCGTGATGCGCAGGTCGCGGGCAATGTCGGTCATGCCGCAGGCATGGATGATGCGCAGCGCAATTTGGTGCGCCGTGGCGGCCAGGTGCGACAGATCCGCCTCGGCGCGGATCACCTCGAATGATCGCGCATAGATGGCTTCCGGATCGCGCAGGTATTCCATTACTTCTTCATGCTCTTGGGCCCCAGCGGATGATCGGCATGGGGATAGGGCGCATGGGTATGATCGTGGCCACGATGATGGTGGCCATGGTCGTGCGAGTGGCCCATGACCGTCGTCTTGATCGCGGCGTCGAGATGGAAAGTCTTGCCGGTGCCGATTCCTTCAACGTGATGGTGGTGACTCTCCTGGGCGGCGCCCACTTCCGCCTCGAAGCCGAGAACCTGGGTGCGGTACTTGCACATCTGGCAGTTCATCGCCACGTCACCCGAGCGTATTTGATTGAGTCGCTCCTCGAAGGTGGCGATCACCTGCGGATGATCGCTGAGATAGGGCGCCTTGACGAACTGGATGGCCGGGTGGCGCTTGGCGACCGTGTCGGTGGCTTCATAGATGCGCTGCACCAGGATGCCGGTGAACAGAAAATAGGGAAACACGACGATGCGTCGGTAGCCGAGTTTCGCCGCGTGTTCGAGGGCGGGTTCGACCAACGGGAAGGTGACGCCGGAATAGGCGGTCTCGGCCCAGCCGAAACCGAATCCCTCCCATAAAAGCCGAGTAACCTTGGCGACATTGGAATTTGCATCGGGATCGGAGGCGCCGCGGCCCACGACGACGAGCAGCATTTCGTGCTTTGGCACATCGTTTCCCGCCGCATCGAGCGCCTCCTGCACCCGATCGGCGGCGGCGCGCAGCATCTTGGGATCGATGCCGAGTTCCTTGCCGTAGTCGATCCGCAGATCGTTCTGCGCCGCATAGGCGTTGAGCACCGAGGGGATATCGTTCTTGGCATGGCCGGCGGCGAACAGCATGCCGGGCACGGCGAGGACGCGCGTCACGCCCTTGGCCTTGAGGGCATCGAGGCCGGTGCGGATGATCGGCGTGGCGAATTCGAGATAGCCGTATTCGACCGGGTAATGCGGCAGGCGCCTTTTCAGATGCTCGGAGAGAACGACGAACTCCCTGACCGCATCGGCATCGCGGCTGCCATGGCCGCACAGCATCACACCGAGTTTTTCCGTCATGTTCCTGCCTTCCCATGCGCAGCGGCGCCGATGGCCGGCGAGGAAGGCAGCTCCGGCATTGGCCCCCGCCTGGGTCGGCCGCACCGGAATTTGCTTTCAGTCCCCTCGGGGGAACGCTGCTGAGGCGGCAGTCTTAGGCGAATGCGGCGCGCCCAACAAGGCCGGAAACGTCGCTTCAGAACTCGATCCCGGCCTGGGCTTTGACGCCGGACCGGAAGGGATGCTTGATCAACTCCATCTCGGTGACCAGATCGGCAAGCTCGATCAGCTCTTCCTTGGCATTGCGGCCGGTGACGATAATGTGCTTGCCGGCGGGCCTGGCTTTCAGAACCTCAAGAACCTCCTGGAGCGGCAGGTAATCGTAGCGCAGCACGATGTTGAGTTCGTCGAGCATGATCATCTTGTATTCGGGATCGGCGATCAGGCGCTTGGCTTCCTCCCAGCCGGCGCGGGCATGGGCAATGTCGCGCTCCTTGTCCTGGGTTTCCCAGGTGAAACCTTCGCCCATGGCCTTGATGGTGACGAGATCGGGGAACTTCTCGAGAATGCTGCGCTCGCCGGTGCCCCAGGCGCCCTTGACGAACTGGATGACGCCCACCTTCATGCCGTGGCCGATGGCCCGGAACACCATGCCGAAGGCGGCGGTGGATTTGCCTTTGCCCTTGCCGGTGTGGACAATGAGCAGTCCCTTCTCAATGGTCTTGCCGGCCATGATCTTGTCGCGCGCCGCCTTCTTCTTGGCCATCTTGTCGTGGTGGCGGGCGTTGTCGTTTTCCTCGGTCATCGGGCAAGCTCCTGCAAGAGATCATAGGCCGAATTGAGCCGCGGCGTCCAAAGCCCGCGGGCGGCCGCCTCCTCGAAACGCTCGGCGATTTCACGAAGCGCGGCGGGATTGTTGGCGGCGATGAAGTCGCGCGTTTCGCCGTCGGCGAGGAAGGCGTCATAGGCGAGATCGAAATGATGGGTCTTCACGGCGCCGGTGGTGGCGGCGAAGGCGAACATATAATCGACGGTGGCGGCGATCTCGAAGGCGCCCTTGTAGCCGTGGCGCATAACGCCGGCGATCCATTTCGGATTGACGACGCGCGAGCGCATGACCCGGCCCACCTCCTCCTCCAGGGTGCGGATCACCGGCCGCTCGGGGCGGGAATGGTCGTTGTGATAGACGCGCGGGCGCGTTCCCGAGGCCTGCTCGACGGCGGCACTCATGCCGCCCTCAAACTGGTAGTAATCGTCGGAGTCGAGGAGATCGTGCTCGCGGTTGTCCTGATTGTGGACGACGGCCTCGATGCGCTTCAGCCTTTCGCCAAAGGCACGGGTGTCGTTGACGCCGGTCTCGCGGGCGCCATAGGCGTAAGCGCCCCAGGTGACATAGGCGCTGGCCAAATCGGCGCGCTCGTTCCAGATTTTCCCGTCGATCAGGGCCTGCAGGCCGGCACCATAGGCGCCGGGCTTGGAGCCGAAGATGCGGTAACCCGCCATCTGCTTTGCATCGGTCTCGGAAATGCCAGCTTGCACCAGTGCAGCGGCTTCGGCGGCCATACGGGCGGCGATCGGATTGTCGTCTTCGTCCTCGTCGAGGGCGCCGACGACGCGGATGGCCGTATCGAATAACTCGATCTGGGCCGGGAAGGCGTCGCGGAAGAAGCCGGAGATGCGTAAGGTGACATCGACGCGGGGGCGGGCGAGCCTGGCCATCGGCACGATCTCGTAACCGGTCACCCGCCAGCTCGATGGGTCCCAGACCGGCTTGACGCCGATCAGCGCCATGGCCTGGGCGATGTCGTCGCCGCCGGTGCGCATGTTGGAAGTTCCCCAAGCGGAAAGGCCAAGGGCTTTGGGATATTGGCCGAAGTCCTGAAAGTGGCGGATAAGCAGATCCTCGGCCGATTTCCGGCCAAGATTCCAGGCGGTGGGCGTCGGCACGGTGCGATTGTCGAGAGAATAGAAATTGCGGCCCGTGGGGAGCACATCGAGCCGGCCACGGGTCGGTGCGCCGGAGGGGCCGGGAGCGACGAAGCGGCCGGCGAGGCCCCGGAGCAAGGCATCAATCTCGCTCGGCCCGCAGGAGCGGAGCTTCGGGCGGAGGTTGATCTCGATCTCTTGCAGAACTTCTCCCGAGCGGGGGCCGGCCGCCTCGAAGCGCGCCGCAAAGAGCTCCAGCCGCTCGACCGTATCGCCGTTGGTGCGCCACGGATCTGGGCTCATGTCCTGCAGTGGCTTCGGTTTCGGACCCGACCATGGCTCCGCCATGGCACAGGTCAGGGGATCGAATCCGTCGAGGCCGAAATCGGCGGCAAGGGCCCGGATGAGCGATTGATCGCCGCCTTCGCCGAGGCCGCGCGGAACGCGGGTCAGCGCCACCAGCAAATCGGTTTCGAGGCGGCCTTCGGGCGAAGTACCCAAGATGTGGAGGCCATCGCGGATCTGCGCCTCCTTCAGATCGCACAGATAGGCATCGAGCCTTAGCAGATCGGCCTCGGCATCGCCGGTGAAACCGGCGTCGAGGTCGAGGCGGTGGCTGCGGGTGAGATCGAGATTGTCCTTCTTAAGCGAAACGAGGCGGCGGCGATCGAGGCCGGAGGCGAGATAATATTCATCGACCAGCGCTTCGAGGTCCTTGAGGGGGCCATAGGTTTCGGCGCGAGTCAAAGGCGGCGTCAGGTGATCGATGATGACGGCACCGGTGCGGCGCTTGGCCTGGGTGCCTTCGCCGGGGTCGTTGACGATGAAAGGGTAGAACTGGGGCAGGGGACCGAAGACCGCTTCCGGATAACATTCCGCCGACAGCGCCGTGGCCTTGCCCGGCAACCATTCGAGATTGCCGTGCTTGCCGTTGTGAATGACCGCATGGGCGCCGAAGACATGGCGCAGCCAGAAATAGAAAGCGAAATAGCCGTGCGGCGGCACCAATGCGGGGTCATGATAGGTGGATTTGGGATCGATGTTGTAGCCACGGGCCGGCTGGATGGCGACGGCGACTTGGCCATAATTCGTCACGGCGAAGCGAAACACGCCGCTGGTGAAGAACGGATCGCGGTCGGGTTCGCCCCAGCGTGCGCTGACCTGCGTACGGATCGTTTCGGGCAGGCGGGAAAAGTGTTGCAGATATTCGGCAACCGCCAACCCCCCGTCATCCTTGTGAAAGCCGGGACCCATTTCACCGCGTGAAGTATCTTTGATGGAGCCGTCACCTTGCGTCATGGATCCCGGCTTTCGCCGGGATGACGAGAGGGAGCGAATGAGTTCATTGCCGGTCTTCGGATAGTTGTCGGTGCTGTAGCCGGCGGATTTGAGCGCATTCAGAATGGCGATCGTGCTCGCCGGCGTGTCGTAGCCGACGCCATTGGCGATGCGGCCGTCCTTGTCGGGATAATTGGCGAGGACGATCGCCAGCCGGCGCGCAGCGACGGGCGTGCGGCGCAGGCGCAGCCAATTGGCGGCGAGATCGGCCACGAATGAGACGCGGTCGGCTACCGGCTTGTAGGTGACAATGCGGCACTGGGTCTTCTCATGCCAGAGGGCATCGGCCTTGAAGGAGATGGCGCGCGTCAGAATGCGGCCGTCAAGTTCGGGCAGCACCACATTCATGGCAAGATCGCGCGGACCAAGGCCTTGCGAACCGGCGCGCCAGCTTTCCTCCGAACTTCCGGCCAAAACCACTTGCAGCACCGGGCAATCGAATGCCGCTAGGGGATCGGTGCCGCCCGCCGAGACGGCGAAGGAAGTGGCATTGAGAATCACATCCGGGCGGCGGGCGGAAAAGGTGCCGCGGATCAACGCGGCGCTCGTCTCGTCCTTGAGGCTTGCGACATACAGCGCGGTGCAGCCGATGCCGCGCGCGGCGAGCGCATCGATTATTGCTTCAATGGGCGCCACCTGGCCGCCTTCTAGCACCGACCGGTAGAAGACGATTGCCGCAGCCGGTTCAGCGCCGCGCGCCGCATCGCGATATATGCCGGCCTTGGGCAAGATTTCGGCCGCCGGCGGCATTTGGCCGGCTCCCAGCAGATGGGCGCACGAGGCAAGAAAGTTCCGCGCATTCGTAGCACCACCCGCCACCAGATATTGCCGCAGGCGCTCGCAATCGGCCAAGGGAAGCGTTGACCGGGCCATCAGTTGCGGATCGGGATTGGCATCGCCCGGCAAGACCGCGAGCTTGAGCCTCTCGCGCCGCGCCAGGTCTTCGATCTCGGTGAGGCCGTAGCTCCAGTAGGCCGCGCCGCCGAGCAGCCGCAACACGATCAGCCTGGCGCCGCAAAGGGTTTTCTCAATGTAGCGATCGACGGATAAATTGTGCTGCAGCTGCAGCAGGTTGGCGAGGCGAAGCGAAGGTGCTTCCAAATTATCGCTGGCGCGGGCGAGTGCCGCGAGTTCGCTATCGGCGGCGGAAATGAAGACTATGTCGGCGGGCGCCTGGTCGAGATCGACAGGCTCGAGGGCGGAGCCCATCACGCCGCTGGTTGTGGCAAGTAGGTGCATCAGCCTCTGAGCTGACGCTCGATCGCCGCGCGCTGCAACCCCTTCATGCCGATCACAACAAGCTCGGTGGCTCGTGCCTCGCCGGTGCGCCAAGGCCGGTCGAAATGGCTGTTAAGGCGCGGACCGACGGCCTGAACCAGGAGCCGCGAGGTTGCGCCCGCCAGCGCCACGAAGCCCTTGAGGCGAAGAATTTCGTGGTCGCGGATCACGGCGGCGATGCGATCGAGCAGCGCCTCCTTGGCGGTCTCACCCAGAGACACTGTAAAACTCACGAAATCATCGTGGTCGTGCTGAACCTCGCCCTCCATCTCATGATTGGAGAGGCGGTATTCCATATTGTCCTCGGCGGCGGCGGCGACACCGAGTAGAGCGGCGGCATCGATGGCGCCATGGCGGGTGGGCACCAGCCGCGTGCCCGTGCGCAGTTGCGCGGTGAGGCTGTTGCTCAGCCTTTCGAGCTCGCCGCCTGCCAAGAGATCGGTCTTGTTGAGGATCACCATGTCGGCGCAATTAAGCTGGTCCTCGAAGAGTTCCTCAATCGGGTTTTCGTGGTCGAGACTGGGATCGGCGGCGCGCTGGGCGGCGATGGCTTCCTCATTGTCGGCGAACCGGCCTTCCGACAGAGCCTTGGCATCGACGACGGTAACGACACCGTCGACGGTGACGCGGGCCTTGATTTCCGGCCAGTTGAAGGCGCGCACCAATGGTTGCGGCAGAGCCAGGCCCGAAGTCTCGATGACGATGTGCTGCGGCGGGTCGGGCCGGTCGATGAGTTTCTTCATCATGGGCACGAATTCGTCGGCGACGGTGCAGCAGATGCAGCCATTGGCCAGTTCGATTATATCTTCTTCCCGGCAATCGCCGCAGCCTTTCAGAATCTCGCCGTCGACGCCGACATCGCCGAACTCGTTGACGATGAAGGCGATACGGCGGCCTTTGGCGTTTTCCAGCAAATGACGGATGAGCGTGGTCTTACCGGCTCCCAGGAAGCCGGTAATGACCGTTGCGGGAATTTTTTGCGTACTCATGTGGCGTGAATTTCCTTGGACACGCGCTGCAGCGCGTATCCCAGGAACACCCCGATGAGGGACCAGAAGACCGCCGCCGCTGCCAGGACGTTCGACACATATACCGCCGCGAGTATCGGCGGTACCGCCGACTCGGGGTTCGCCGGTTCTGGCAAGGCAATCACGTGCGGCACGGCGATGAGCGCGATGGCCGCGGCAATGGGCCAGAAAGTCCTGCGCGTGGTAAAGAGGTAAAGCGCAAGTCCCGTTGCCAAGCCGGTGCCCGTCCACCATATCTGGCGGAAAGCAAGGTCGCCGGCGGGTACTCCCGGCAGCGCCGGCGGAAGGCCCGCGGACGGGGCAAGCGTTAGGGCGATGAAGCCGCACAGGCCCCAGATCGCCCCGTTGCGCAGCGTGATCGGAATGCCGGTGAGCAGCGAGACGCCGGTAAGCAATGCGGCGAAACCCGCACCGGTGGCGACAGAGGCCAGTGTTGTGAACAATGTGCGTTCAAGCCCGTCGGCGGGTTCCCAAGCCTTGTCTTCGGCAGCCTGCTCCGTTGCTCCAGCGGTTTGTTCCGCTGCGCTTGCCTGCGGTTCAGCCATGTGAGTTTCGTATTTTTCAGCTTCGAGAATGAGGGGGGTAATCCGCACCTGCTGGATACCGCTCATAAGAATGCCAGCCGCGATCCCAGCAAGGAGCGCGGCGAGAATGACTCGCCCGATCATTTTTGAACTCCGCTATCTAGTGGCAGGGAAAGCCGAGGCCATGACGTGTGTCATGCGCGGCATTGTGCAAGATATCGGCCCCGGCAAATCCGGTGCCGAACACCAAAGCGGCTCCGACAAACAGCAAGGCGAAGCCAGCGGCGATGCTCTGCGAGAAGCTGAGAGAAACGGTAGATTGAAGTGCGGTCATGGACACCCTCCGTGCGACCAACGAATAGTTTGGAGGCGTAAGCCTCCGGCGATGCCCGGCAGGTCTCCTGACTTCGCGGGTCGCCGGTCTCGCGCGGCCTTCCCGGTTGCCCAGTGGCCATGTTGCACGAAACCTCGCCGCTCACAGTTGCGGGGGCAGTCACGGATTAGGCCCCGATTGGGTCGTCCTCACCGTGTTCCCTGTTAGGCCCCTTTGCCTTCAGGCATCGGGGCACCGAGCCCTGCCTTTGTGACAGTTCCGGGGGTGCTTCGTCAACCATTTCGCGACCAGTGACCTCCTCCTAGCGGCATCCCGGCAACGGAACCTTAACCCTAACCAACCATTATCGCCGTCATGATGGTTCGTAAGTTCCTGTATGCGTCCGTGAGCGCCGCGTTTCTTGTTGCATGTGTAGCTGCATCCGGCGGAGCATCGGCCGCCGAAAATGCCGCTGCCGCAGCGGCCAAGGAGGCCTACCGGGCCCTGGCCGCGGGCCAGCCGCAAGCGGCGGTGGCGGGTTTCTCTCTGGCAATCGAATCGCGCGACCTGGAGCCGGAGGTTCTGGCCAATGCGCTCATCAACCGGGCGCTTGCCTACCAGCAGATGAACCAGCACGAGGAGGCCGTCAACGACTACACGGCAGCACTCAGGCTCGATGCCATGTCGGCCAAATTGCGCGCCATGGCACTTTATAACCGTGGCCTTTCGCAACAGAAGCTGGACCGCCCGGCACTGGCGATCGAGGATTACACCAGCGCGTTGTTCCTCGACAGCAGCCTATCATACGCCTATTACGGTCGCGGCAATGTGTTGCGCGACAGCGGCCAGTATCTCTTCGCCTTGTCGGATTACGAGAAAGCGCTGCGCTACAAGCATCCCGATGCGGCCCGGGTGCATTATGGCGAGGCCCTCACCTATGAGGCGTTGAAACGCCCCGATCGGGCGCGCGCTGCCCTGAAATTGGCGCTGGCCGCCAATCCGCAGTTCGCCCCGGCCCGACAGAAATTTGCAGCCCTCGCGGCGGTGCCGGCACAGGACACCGCCATGCTCGACGCCGACCCGATGCCGACCGGATCGATCTCCGGCACAGGCCTCGTCGTCCGCAAGGAACTACTGCCGAAGCCGGTTCCGCCTTCACTGGAGCTGGCCGGCGTCGAAGAGCCGGTTCCACCGAAGCGCAAGCTCATCACCGACCGCATTCCGGCAGAGGAAAGTGCCATTGCCGTGATCAAGCCCAAGCCCGCTGCCAAGCAGGTACCCGCCGAAGAGAAGATTGTTGCCATTGAGCCTCTGCCCGAAACCGTCGCCGAGGAAGCGCCCCAGGCCGCGGCGGTTGTCGATTCACCCGCCAACGGCTGGAGCGTGCAGGTTGCCTCTGCCGACAGCGAGGACGGCGCCTGGTCGACGTGGAAGAAAATGCAATCGCGTAACGCGACGCTAGCGGAAGCAAAACCGGTGGTGGTCAGAGCCGACCTCGGCACAAAAGGAATTTTCTATCGGGTGCGGTTATCCGGCTTCGCCGACAAGAATGCGGCGAAAGTCGCCTGCGTCAGGCTCAAGGCGAAGGGTGTTGCCTGCTTTGTAAGCAAACTCAACTCCTGAGGGTCCGCTCGGTCCGGTCCGTCGGCTGAGTTGCGGGAATTACCGTAAAATTCGCGACAGGACTTTACGTCAATCGTAAAGGCGGTTCCATTAGTTTTTGCCACGCAATAAAAAACAATATTCATGGAACCGGATTATCCCCACATCATGGTGCCCTGGTATCACCGGGCGCAGAATGGCCAAGTGCCCGCGCAGCCAGTGCCCGCCTATGGTGCCGCCTTTGCCGCGATGGAAGACGAAATGGCGCGAAGTTACACCCGGGCGCAGTCGCATCTGGCAGAGGAACTGCTTGGCTATATCCATGCCCAGACACCGGAATTCTTCGAACATCTGATCATCGACATGCTCCTGGCGCTTGGTTATGGCGGCCGCCGCCGCGATCTTGCCAGGCGACTCGGACGCAGCGGCGACGGCGGTGTCGACGGTGTCATTGCCCAGGATGAGCTTGGGCTCGATGTCGTCTATTTTCAGGCCAAACGACTGCGACCGGGAAGTCTCGTACCGGTTTCCGACGTGCGCGATTTCGCCGGCAGTCTCGATGCCCATCGCGCGTCCAAGGGCATCTTCGTGGCCACCGGACATTTCTCGGAGGCGGGACAGGAATTCGTCACTCAAGTGTCGCGTCGATTGGCGTTGATCGACGGGGTGGAACTTTGTCATTTGATGATCCGACACAATATCGGCGTGAAGGTCAAGGAAACCTACCAGATCAAGCGCGTGGATCTCGACTATTTCGACACCGCGGCATCGGCAAACCGGATGCGCGAAACCGCCTTGGCTTCGATCCAGCCGCGCAAATAACCGGCGGCGCGCCAAGCCGCAGTGTCCGGATCGTCCACGACCGCAATCCTTTCGACAATGCCGCCGAACCGAATGCCTCCAGCTCCAGCATCGAAGGCTAAGGCTTCCTCATTGCCGAGCAGACGGAAGCGCGAGGTGCCGTCCTGCCGCCACACAAGAATTTCCTGCGGTGCGTCGAGGCGGCTTGGCCTGGGCGGAATCTCACCGCACTTCAGGCAGGACCATAGTCCGGTTACGTTGGTTATCACCTGGAACCGCCGCACCGATGGATGGATGTCGAGGATTGCTGAGCCGGCTCGTTCCGGCGCCAATGCCGCGAAATCGGCGAGTGTTACGGCCGGGGCATCGGCGGCATCGCCGGCGTCATTCAGCGCGCGTTCCAGCAAGGCCAATTCGATGAGTTCCGGCATTCCCGCATAGGGGGAAACCGAAGCAAGGAAGTGAGGAAGATGCCGTGCATACCAGCGCGCGTTCGGACAACTGGACGGGTGCCGCCCGACATAGGATCGCGCCATGCCCATAAAGGCCACCTCGCCCATATAACGCATGAGTTTCCCGTAGTCGCCTGCGATCAGTGCGACGGAACGTGCGGCGTGGAGATTATTGTCGAGGCAAGACATGGTGTATTGTTTCGTTTGCGGCATGAGATTGCCGCATCCGAGAAATGGCACATCGGCCATTCACCTGCCAGTCACGAGCCGGTCATGAGAGTCACGAAGCCGTGAGCGGCTAATCTTTCAAAAGGAATGTCACCTTCATGTTGACTCGCCATTCGGCGACCTTGCCGTTCTTGACCACACATTTGATTTCCTGGACCCAGACGCCTTCCACCTGGTCGAGGGTCGAATCGGCACGACGGATGCCATTCTCGACGGCGTCCTCGATGCTCTTGGGCGAAGCGGCGGTAAGTTCGATGACCTTGGCGACGGTATTTGACATGGAGCGACTCCTTCAGGAATATTACGCTGAAAACCGCGATCTCGCGGTTTCCGGCGTCGTCAAGCTAGCATATGGTGCGCGGCGCTCATTCGGCAAGATTTTCGCATCATGGCACTCAATCTGATCAAGCTTTGCGTCGGCGTCTCGGAAATCGAGGAACTCGAGCAGTGGGTTCGCGATTGCCGGGCGGGGCGCGACACGCTGGACCATACCACGCGCATGTTTCCGGCGCGCAAGGATGAATTGCTTGCGGGCGGCTCACTCTATTGGGTGATCCGCGGCCTAATCCTGTGCCGCCAGCCGATCGCCGGTCTGGTGCCGGTCAAGGGTAGGGACGGTATTTCCCGTTGCCGCATCGACTTCAAGCCGAAAATCATATCGGTCAGGCCGACGCCGCGGCGCGCCTTCCAGGGCTGGCGCTATTTCGAGGCGGCCGATGCGCCGCCCGATCTGCCGAAGGGTGCCGCGGCCAAGGGCTTGTCGCAGAAAATGCGACGGGAGCTGTCGGAGCTTGGGCTGCTGTGATCATCCGGAAACTGGGACCGGCCGATAATATTGCAGGTGCCATTCTATTACTGCAGCGGTTCTTTCGCGAGGAGGGATTCGATACGGCGGACGCCGTGATTGCGGCGAATGCGCGCAAGATGGCCGGGATCGAAACTTGCGGACTATTCGCCGCCGAGGACGGTGGCTGGACAATCGGCGTCGCCACCGTGTCGCTGGAGTTTGGCGTCGAATATGGCTGGTCGGCGGAGATGGGCGAGCTCTATATCGTCCCCGAATGGCGGGGCCGGGGTCTGGCGCGCGAGATGGCCGGGGAGATCGAGGCGTTTCTGAAGGAGCGTGGCGCGCGCGGTTATCAGGTGACGGTAACGCCCTACGCGAGCGAGCAGCACGATCTCGCCAATTTTTACCCACGGCTGGGTTTCGCCAACGAAGGGCGGCTGATCCTTTACAAGAAATTCTGAACGGCTGCGGCCGTCAGACCGCCATATTGTCGATCAGTCGTGTTTTGCCCAGCCAGACCGCGGCAAGAAGGCGGAGAGGTTCGGCAGATTTGACCGGCACCGCCAGGGTTTGGGCGTTGCGCGCCGTCACGTAGTCGACCCTGAAACCGAGGGTGGTCAGCGAGCGGGCGGCGGCGCGGGTGGCGGATTGCGGATCGTGGCCCTGGCGGATTTTCTCCGCCGCCTGCACCAGCGTGCGGTGAATGGCAGGGGCGTGATGGCGTTCGGTTTTCGACAAGTAGCGGTTGCGCGACGACATGGCGAGGCCATCCGCCTCGCGGATGGTTGGAATGCCAATTACTTCGATCGGAATGTCGAGATCCCTCGCCATGCGGGTGACCACCATTAATTGCTGGTAATCCTTCTCGCCGAACATGGCGTAATCGGCTCCCGTCTGGACAAAGAGTTTTGCAACCACGGTCGCCACTCCATCGAAGAAATGCGGGCGGAACTTATCCTCGAGCCCCGCCTTGGCGGGTCCGGCGAGATTCACGGATGTGACGAAACCCGGTCCGTAGATTTCTTCTGGCGCCGGAGCATAGACCAGATGCACGCCGGCCCGGGAGAGTTTGGCGACATCGCCGCCCTCGTCACGCGGATAGCGGCTCAAATCCTCCTGGGGGCCGAACTGTTTTGGATTGACGAAGATGGTGACAATGACACGGTCGGCACGCTCGAGCCCGGCATCGACCAGCCCCAGATGTCCGTCATGGAGGGCGCCCATGGTCGGCACAACCGCCGAACTCAAGTCCTTGTCCCGCCAGCCTTGCGTTTCACGGCGCAGCGCCGCGATGGTGCGGACGATCTTCAGTTTCATGTTCACGGTCCCCGGGCCCCAGGGAGATTTGCCATATTTTTTTGGTCGGAGCGACAAGTCTCGGCGGACCTGGCTTCCGGCTTTACAATATTGGCTGGCCGGCCCCATAGAAAGACACCAGACGAGGGATTTCAATGCCGCTCCTACCAGACCGCTCAGCCATCGCCCAGCAACTCTTTGCCGATGAAACCGTATTGGTGCGCAAGCTCGCCGCCGAAGTGCAGATGACCGCTGATGAGCAGCGCCGGGTGGCCGAACGGGCCCGGGAATTGGTGTCGGCGGTGAGGGCCGGGCGGCGGCGGCAGGGTGGCATCGACGCCTTCATGCAGGAATACTCGCTGTCCTCGGAAGAGGGCGTGGTGCTGATGTGCCTGGCCGAGGCGCTCTTGCGCATTCCCGATGCCGCCACCGCCGACAAGCTGATCGCCGACAAGATCGGCGGCAAGGATTGGGAAGGTCATCTTGGGCAGTCGGACTCGCTGTTCGTCAATGCCTCGGCCTGGGGTCTGATGCTGACCGGCAGGTTTGTCGAATTGGGTCGCGGCGCGCGGGCCGATATCGGCGGCTTTGTGAAACGCCTGGTGTCGCGCTCTGGTGAACCCGTTATCCGCAATGCCATGAAACAGGCGATGCGCATCATGGGCAAGCAATTCGTCCTCGGCCGGACGATCGACGAGGCGCTGGCCATCGCCGCACCGCTCGAGGCCCAGGGCTATCGTTTTTCCTACGACATGCTGGGCGAGGCGGCCTTCACGATGGAGGATGCGGAGCGCTATTTTGCTTCCTACCGGGCGGCCTTGCAGGTTCTCGGAGCCAAGACCAGGGGTCCGGACGTCTTGGCGCACGCGTCGATTTCAGTAAAACTCTCGGCCCTGCATCCGCGCTTTGAGGAAAGGCAGGAGGGCCGCGTCATGGCCGAGCTCTTGCCAAAGGTGGCGGAGCTGGCGGTTCTGGCGAAGGCCTTGAATGTGGGCCTCACCATCGATGCCGAGGAGGCCAACCGGCTCGATCTGTCACTCGAACTTTTTGGCAGGCTGGCACAGGAGGAAAAGCTCAAAGACTGGAACGGCCTCGGCCTGGCGGTGCAGGCCTATGGCAAGCGGGCAAAGCCCACACTCGAATGGCTGGCGGCGGTCGCTGAAGCCACGGGGCGGCGGCTGCCGGTCAGGCTGGTCAAGGGCGCCTATTGGGATACGGAAATCAAGCGCGCCCAGGAGGCCGGCCTGCCGGATTATCCGCTGTTCACCCGCAAGGTCTCGACCGATGTCAGCTATCTCGCCTGCGCCAAATACATGCTGGCACGCCGCGATCGCTTCTATCCGCAATTCGCCACCCACAATGCCCATTCGCTGGCCGCCATTTCGGTGATGGCGGGCGACGACCGTGGCTTCGAGTTCCAGAGGCTGCACGGCATGGGTCAAGCGCTTTACGAGCAGGTGGTGGGCAAAGACAAGATGAACCAGCCCTGCCGCGTCTATGCGCCGGTCGGCAGTCACGAGGACTTGCTTGCCTATCTGGTGCGGCGGCTTCTGGAAAACGGGGCCAATACGTCCTTCGTCAACCGCCTGGCCGACGACGAGGCGCCGATTGCCGACATCATCGCCGATCCGGTCGTCGAGGTGGGCAAGCTCGCGGCAATTCCGCACCCGCGAATCCCGCCGCCAGCCGGAATTTTCGCCGGCCGCAGAAACTCGGCGGGACTTGCGCTGTGGGACGATGCCACGCGCCTGCGAATCAGCGATGGCGTCGCCAGGGAACTTGCACGGCCCATCGTTGCTTCAGCACTGGTCGACGGGCGGGAGACTGGTGAAGCCCCGCGCGAAATTTCCTCGCCGCATGACCGGCGGGTGAAGGTCGGCATGGTGCATGAAACCGGCGATGCGGCCATCGCGGCGGCGATGGGATCGGCGGCGGCGCATCAAGAGGAGTGGGACAAACTCGGGGGCGCGGCGCGCGCCACAATTCTCGAGAAGGCTGCCAATCTCTATGAGGCCAATACGCACCGGCTGATGGCACTTCTGGTGCGGGAGGCGGGCAAGACGCTCGACAATGCCCTTTCCGACTTGCGCGAGGCCGTGGATTTTCTGCGCTATTACGCGGTTGGCGCGCGCGCCGAGTTCAACGGTCCTATTGTGCTGCCGGGCCCTACCGGCGAGCGCAATGAACTCACGCTGCACGGGCGCGGCGTCTTCGCCTGCATCAGCCCGTGGAATTTCCCATTGCGATATTCACCGGGCAAGTGGCGGCGGCGCTCGCCGCCGGCAATGCGGCAATTGCCAAGCCCGCCGAACAGACGCCACTGATTGCCTTCGAGGCCGTGCGCCTCCTGCACCAAGCAGGTGTTCCACCGCAGATCTTGCAGTTCGTGCCCGGCGACGGTGCGCGGATCGGCAAGACCTTGTTGGCGCATCCGGCGCTTTCGGGCGTAGCTTTCACCGGGTCGAACGATACGGCCTTGATCGTCAATCGTGCCCTGGCGGCGCGTGGTGGCGCCATTCCGGCACTGATCGCCGAGACTGGCGGCATCAATGCCATGATCGTCGACAGTTCGGCGTTGCCCGAGCAGGCGGTGCGCGACGTGCTCGCCTCGGCCTTCGACAGCGCCGGCCAGCGCTGCTCGGCGGCGCGCATCCTCTTTGTCCAGGCGGATATCGCGCCGCGGGTTATTGCGATGCTGAAGGGCGCCATGGCGGAACTGCGGATCGGCGATCCGCTGGACTATGCCACCGATATCGGGCCGGTGATCGATGCCGACGCGAAAGCGGCGCTGGAAGTTCACAAAGCGCGCATGGCGAAGGAGGCGAAGACCATCATCGACCTCAAGCTCGGCGAAAACTGCTTGAACGGCACATTCGTTTCGCCTGCCGCCTATGAATTATCGTCGATCGCCGCGCTCAAGCGCGAGGTCTTCGGTCCAATTCTACATGTGGTGCGCTATGCCGGCGACCGGCTGGCCGATGTTTGCGCGGCGCTCAACGCCACCGGCTTTGGCCTGACGCTCGGTCTGCACACGCGCATGGAGCGCACGGCGGAAGAGGTGCGGCGGCTGGCACGGGTCGGCAATCTCTATGTCAACCGCAACCAGATCGGCGCCGTGGTAGGGGCCCAGCCCTTTGGTGGCGAAAGCCTGTCGGGCACTGGCCCAAAGGCGGGCGGACCCCATTACCTGCCGCGCTTTGCAGTCGAACGGGTGTGCTCGACCGATACTACCGCCTCTGGTGGTAATGCGGCGCTGATGTCAATGGCGACGTGAGGGGGCTGTCGGCAGGCGCGACGGAAAACGAAGAAAGCCCCTTGCGGGGCTTTCTCCATTCTTGTGGGGAGGCCGATCTACGGCGCCAAAGTAACGCAGATCGCGTAGGCCTGCACCGCAATGGGGCCGAATGCCTCGCTGCGCTTGCCGGCGCGCACGGTCCATGTACCGCTCGTGCTCGGCAGACTGCCACGCAGATAGGCGTTCGGAGA
This sequence comes from Hyphomicrobiales bacterium, assembly GCA_031370475.1. Lineage (GTDB taxonomy): Bacteria > Pseudomonadota > Alphaproteobacteria > Rhizobiales > Aestuariivirgaceae > Aestuariivirga. The sequence goes on from JANMQL010000223.1 coordinate 20,949, forward strand.
GACGTTGCCGCCGCCACCGACCACCGACTTGCCGGCCGGGCATGCCGCCGTCACGGCGAAGGTGCTGGCGAAGAAGCCCGACGTGCCGGAGCTCGACACGATCTGGTAGCCGCTCACGCCATCCGCGCCATCGGCACCGGCCGGACCTTGCGGACCAACTGCGCCATCAGCACCATCAGCGCCGGCAGGGCCTTGCGGACCAACCGCGCCATCGAGGCCGTTCGCACCATCGGCGCCGTCAGCACCATCGGCACCGGCAGGGCCTTGCGGACCAACTGCGCCATCGAGGCCGTTCGCACCATCGGCGCCGTCAGCACCATCGGCACCGGCAGGGCCTTGCGGGCCAATTGCGCCATCAGCACCGTCAGCGCCATCGGCACCGGCAGGACCTTGCGGACCAACTGCGCCATCAGCGCCGGCAGGACCTTGCGGACCAACCGCACCATCGGCACCGGCCGGGCCTTGCGGACCTTCCGGGCCCGGATTACCCGTAGGCCCGATCGGGCCGATGTCGCCCATGGCGACGAACAGTTCCCAATAGGTGCCGCCGTCGAGGCCCGGGGTCGAGCCAGCGGTGGCGGCGGGTATGGGGTTGAGGGCCCGCCAGTTGGAACCGTTGCGGGTGACGAGATCGTCGCGGTTATAGGCATTGCCGGTGAACCACTCCCCGCGCGGTGTTACACCGCGCAGGCCGCAATTGGCGATCACCGCGCTAACCGAGTCGCCGACATTGTTTCGCAACTGAATGATGCAGTCGTCGGGATGATAGTTGCTGAGGTTGAAGACGTAACCGTGGAGCGGGCCGATCGTCACGGTGAACAGCGAATCCAGCGTGATGGTCGAACCGGATGAGATGCCGCTGACTACGAGGCTGCCACCGATTATTGTGGCGGTGGACACACCGATCGCGGCGGATGCGCCGCCGGCGGCGAGCGATGTCGACAGCAGCAGCGCCGCGGTCAACAGATGCGCCCTTGTCTTGCGTCGTTGCATGGGTTCCTTCCTTCCTGTTTTGTTTCCTCCCAGGGTCGAGGAAACGCCAGCCGCACGCGGGTCTGTGCCGGTCTTGCTTTTTCGGGAACTTCATATGGCCTGATGCTACGAATGGCCTGACGCCACGAACGCCTTCGACTCCAGCCCGTCCCTCGGGGCAGGATGGTTAATTCGCCTATAAATAGCAAGAATATTTTTACTCAATTTATACGGGTGGGATATTATTTCGCTTAAATGAATATAACTAATGCCACTCAGTGAATTTACTTCTGTCGAATGGCGAAGCGCAGAATGCGGAACGGACGACCGGCGCAGCGCCGGCGATGGCAAGGACGTGGCCCCGGCCGGCCGCCGGGTCGTGTCGAATTGATCCGTTGGCGGAGCAGTGAGCCGGTTGCGATGGTCCGGGGCGAGGCTTCGGCGCGCCGCGTCGCCGCTCGCAAGCATCCGACGATGCAGCCCGATCATCGACGGCCGGATTTGCCTCGTTCGCGCCGCCGGCAAATTTAGGTTTAGGCGAGCGCAAGCGGTTTCCCGGAGATTGCATGGACCCGGCCAAGTCGGCAGGCCCGAACGTGAATTATTTCGATGGAGAGGCCCGCCAGATTTCATGCGCGCATTGCGCGAATTGCGTTAGGGTGACTTTAGGGAATCGAGCTTAGGGACATGTTGGAGTGATCATGGACCAGCACTTCAATCCCGCCGGCGAACCGGCGACCTTCTTCGCATCCTTCGCCGATGCCACGGAGTATCTGGAAAAATCCTGCCGGCGCTTCGGGGTCCGGCATCTATCCTATTGGTGCGTCAGCCTGGAAGACGGGCTGCCCGATCAGGTCACTTGGATAGCCACCTATGACCCCGCCTATATGAGCCACTATATGGGGCGGTACACGCCGGTCGGCGACCCAGCCTTCGAGGCGGCAAATTCCGCGGGCGAAGTCATCGATTGGGCCGAACTCAGCGAAGACGATGAGACCGCGCAGGCCATGCACACGGCGGCGGCCAAGCATGGCATTTTCAAGCACGGCCTGTCGTTTCCGATCAAGATTGAAAACTCTCGCCTTATCCTGTTCTCGGTCAACTGCGATTGCAGCGATGCCAACTGGCCGGCCGAGAAGGCACGCTTGCTTGAGTTCCTCGGCGCCTTCGCCGGCTATTTTCACGGCCGCGCCAGACACATGGTCGAAACGCGCCAGGCGAAAGGCCGCATGCCGGCAGCGTAATAGCCGGTCCGATTGACGGATCGGGACCGAGGCTGTCATCATTGCCATATGGAGTCGCACGGCCACGATGTCGTCATCATCGGCGCGGGCTTTGCCGGTGCCGGTGCCGCGGCCGAACTTGCCCGCTGGAAATTTCGAACCGTCATCGTCGAAGCACGTGACCGGGTTGGAGGCAGGGCATTTACGCGCGAATTCGCGGCAGGCGGCGAAATGCTCGAATATGGCGGTTCGTGGATCACTCCGTGGCATGAACGCATCCGCCGCCATGCGGCGCAAAATCAAGTCGAATTGCGGCCCACCCACGCGGTTACCGAGCATCGCATGCACGATGGCTTGGCGCTGCGTTCAGGCGCGCCCTGTGCGCCACCGGCCGTGGCCGCCTATGGGCGGACCATGGAGCGCATTAGGGCCGACGCCGCGGCCTATCAGTCGGGCGACCGAAGCATGGTGGGGGTTAGTTTCAGTGCCTATCTTGACTGCATCCATGCCTCGCCCGAGGCGCGCGTCCAGGCCCAGGCTTGGTGGACGATTTCCGGCAACGGCGACCCGAACCGGATTTCCGCCGCCGAATTTCTGGCAAGCTGTGCCTATGGCGGTGGCCTACCGAACGGTATGATGACGGCGCTCGGGCATACGCTGACGCCGGGCGCCTCGGTGCTGGTTGAGCGGATGATTGCACGATCGGGAACTGAACTGCGACTTGGCACGGCGGTGGAGCGCATTGAGCAGTTCGATGGCGGCGTGCACGTTACGGCCAGCCGGGGCGAGCAATTTACCGCCCGGTCGGCGCTTGTATGCGTGCCGCTCAATGCGCTGCAAACTATCGAATTCGTGCCCCCGCTGCGGCCGCGCCAAAGGCTTGCGATCCAGACGGGCCATGGCGGCATCGCCATCAAGCTGTGGATCGCGGCCAGGAACGCCCCCGTTGGAACATTGGCGACCGGTGGGGGCAGCGGCGTGCAATGGATGTTTGTCGAGCGCGCCGCCAGGGACGGCGTCAGCCTTCTGGTGGCTTTCGCTCTGATGGATGGATCCTTCGAACCGCGCAGCCGCCACGATGTTGCCGAGGCGCTGCGCCGGTTCTTTCCGGAGGCCAAGCTCATCGCCTGGGATTGGCATGACTGGATAGGAGACCCATGGGCGCGGGGAACCTGGGTGGCGGTTCCGGCCGATGCACCCTGGATTGCCGACAATAGCGAATGGCAGCCGCAGGAGCGGGTATTCTTCGCCAGCTCGGATTTCTCGCACGACTCGCCCGGCTGGTTCGAGGCGGCCATCGCGGCGGGCGAGACGGCGGCGCAGGGCGCGGCCAGCCTCTTGAACGGCTAATCTTCGCCGCCGCCGCCCATAACGATGCCGCGCTCAATGGCGGCGCGGCCGAATTTATCGCGCAGGCGGTCCATGGCGATTTCGGCTTTGGTGCGGGCGGCAACGCGGGCGTCGAGGGTCTCGACGCCGGTTTCGGCCACGGCATCGGCAAGATGCGACAATGACACACCAATCAGGCGGAAGGCCGTACCGCCGGCTTCGCGCCGGAGGAGCGGCGTGGCCGCTTCGAAAATGCGATTGGCCATCAGCGTCGGTTCGGCCAGGGTGGTGTTGCGGGTCCGCGTGCGGAAATCGGCGGTCTTGAGTTTCAGGGTTACGGTCTGGCCGGCGAGCCCGGCGCTTTTGGCGCGGCGCGAGACCTTCTCCGACAGGCGCCAGAGGATGCGCTCGAGTTCGGCATAGGCGGCAATATCGGAGTTGAAGGTAGTTTCGGCGCCGATGCTCTTGGTCTCGTCGTCGGGGGAAACCCGCCGCGCATCCTCGCCGCGCGCCAGATGATAGAGCCGCGCGCCCATGCTGCCATAACGCTTCATCAGTTCGATCTTGTCGATCGCCTGCAATTGGCCAATGCGCGAAATGCCGTCGCGGGCTAGCTGTTCCTGAAAGGCGTGGCCGACGCCCCAGATGAGGCTCACCGGCCTCGATGCCAGAAATTTCCTGGCTTCGGCGCGACCGATCACCGAAAAACCACGCGGCTTCTCCAGGTCGGAAGCGACCTTGGCGAGATACTTGTTGTAAGAAAGTCCGGCCGAGGCGGTAATTCCGATCTTCGTCTCGATGGCACCGATGAGCTTTGCCAACGACAGGGCGGGGCTCATGCCATGCAGCCGCTCGGTGCCGGACAGGTCGAGGAAGGCCTCGTCGATCGACAGAGGCTCGACCAGTGGCGTCAGCTCCTGCATGAGGGCGCGCACCTCGCTGCCCACCGCGGCATATTTCACCATGTCGGGCTTGATGACGATGGCTTCCGGGCAGAGCGCGCGGGCCTTGAACATCGGCATGGCCGAGCGCACGCCCTTGATGCGGGCGACATAGCAGCAGGCCGACACGACTCCCCTCGTGCCGCCACCCACAATCACCGGCTTGTCCCTGAGCTGCGGATTGTCGCGCTTCTCGACCGCCGCATAGAATGCATCGCAATCGATATGAGCGATGGCGAGATCGTGCAGTTCGCGGTGGCGAACCAGCCGCGGGCCGCCGCAGGAATGGCAGCGCCGCTCGGCCTCTGCAACGGCTGCAAGGCAGTCGCGGCAGAAACCGGGCAGGGCGGGGCTCTCGGACATAATCTTGATACTAGCGCCGGAGCGGTTTTTCGGAAACAATGATGGTTGGGAAGGCGCGAGAGGGGTCCGGCATGTACAAGCTTTATAACGTCAAGGCGTGGGGCTCGATGTGCGTGCATTTCCTGCTCGAGGACATGGGGGTGCCCTACCAGAATATTTGGATGACGGAGGAACAGGTGAGGGCGCCGGATTTCCGTGCCATCAGCCCCCTCGGCCAGATTCCGGCGCTTGGGCTGCAGGACGGCCGGTCGCTGTTTGAATCGGCGGCGATCATGACCTTTCTCCTCTCGGCGCACCCCGACAAAGGACTGTCGCCGCTGCCCGGTTCCGACGATTACGGCGAATTTCTTTCTTGGCTCAACTTCATGAGTACAAATGTCTATCCTGACGTTAGCTTTGCATTCTACGGCCACCCCTATTCCATGAATGCCGAGCAAGATGCGTTCACAGTCATGAAAGCGACGGAAAAACTTGACGAACTTTTCCTCATTCTTGACAAGCGTCTCAAGAGCGAGGGGCCGTGGCTCATGGGTGAAAACTACTCGGCCCTCGATATTTATTGCTTCATGCTCACGATATGGGGCAGGCCCAGCGAAGCCGCGCTGCATCGGAAGTTCCCACACCTTGTGCGTCTCGCCCAGGCCGTGCGGGCGCGGCCGAAACTGAAAGCGGCGCTGGAGGCTCATGGCGTCATGGATGTGGGAGGATACGGGTCGTGAATGAAGATGCCGCCGACCGGGTGATGATGGAGTCGCTCTATTGGTGGGGTGTTGCGACGCTGTTCCGTTGCCCGCACATAACCGATCCAGCGCAGACCGACATTGCGCTGGTCGGCGTTCCGCACAGTTCCGGCAACGGCTCGACCGAGCGCGACCAGCACCTTGGGCCGCGCGCCGTGCGTCATGTCTCGTCGCACAACCGCCGCTATCACAAGCATTTCGATTTCTCGCCTTGGGAGGCCTGCCGGATCAACGACCTCGGCGACGTGCCGCTACCCGAGGCGATGAACAACGAGAAATGCGTCGAGCGCATCACCGCCTATTACCGCCGCATCGACGAGGCCGGCGTCAATCCGGTGTCGATCGGCGGCGACCACGGCATCACTGGCGCCATTTTGCAGGCGATCGCCGGCAGCCATTCTCGCCTCACCGGTGGGCGGAAGGCGGCGCTCTTGCACTTCGACGCGCATACCGATTCATTCGAGAATATTCCCCATTACATGGGCGCGGTAAAATCCGCCGCCCATTGGGCCGCCTATTGCGTGCGGCAGGGCAATCTCGACGCCTCAAAGAGCGTGCAGATCGGCATTCGCGGCAATCCGCGCACCCGCGACTGGCTGAAGCCCTCCTACGAGCTCGGTTACGAGGTCATCACCATGGACCGTTACCGGGAGATCGGTGCCGCTGCTTGCATCGAAATTTTCCGCAAGCGCATCGGCGATGCGCCGGTCTACATCACCTTCGACCTCGACTGTCTCGATCCGACGGTGGCACCCGGCGTTTCCAACATCGAGGCGGGCGTGATGGGCTGGAGCGTCGACGAGGCCAATCAGTTGCTGCGGGCGGCGCGCGGGCTCAAGGTCATCGGCGGCGATGTCGTCTGCCTGATGCCGACCAAGGACAGCCGCAACAACATCACCGCCATGGTGGCGGCCCATGTGATGTTCGAAATCCTCAGCCTGATCGCCGACCGGAAGCGGAAATCCTGACCGGTCTCAGCGGTGCTGCACGACGACCGTGTGCTTGTGGATCACGACTTGGCGAAAGAAGTCGACGGTTCTGAACTGGATCCTGACCAAATGGGAACCGGGCGCCACCGACGGAAAGATGAATGTGAAAGCATGCGAGCGCGCCCATCTGCCGTCGGCGTCTTCGTCTTCGTCGCCGCTAAATTGCACGACTCCGGGCGCCGCCGTCACCGAGTCGTCAAGACGCGCGCGGACTTGCATCAATCCATCCGGATCGGTGAACGCCTCGGCAGTGAAAGTCACAATCACGCAACCGCTGCTGCTGCCACCTTGATTGAAACCGACGCTTGCTTTCGGCACATTGACGAAACTTGTGGAAAAGGTCGAATGATCGATCGAGTCGTCGGACTTGTAGTTGATCTTGGTCATATCGGTACAGATGCCGCTCACCGTGGCTTGCGGGGCCGCAGCCTGCGGGCCGTCAGGTGCTCGTCCGTTGTTTCCGGCAAAGGTGATCGTTGGCGCGGCGAACAGCAGAAGGGCGGACAGAGCCAGTCGCAATTCACGCGGTTTCATGGAATCCTCCACTATCTCTACAAACGCCCCTCGTTGCGAAGATTCGCATGGCCGAAGGCCTATTTCAACCGTTTTTGACGTTAACCAAGTCGAGTACATGCGGCCCGGCTTCGTCCCAACTGCCGGTTCTGAGCGAGACGAAATTGAAGGGTTCGACGTGGCGGGCAAAGCGCGCATCATGGAGGAAGTGAACCAGGTGCACTTTGGGTGCATGCTGGCGGGCGGAAGCGATGAAACCGGGGCTGTCGTCGATGAACACGGCCGGGGCCTCGACCATTTCCGCCAGGACCTTGATGGCCGGTCCTTTTGGCCCGGAATTGGTCACTACTGGAAAGCTGAGGCCGTGGCCAGCCAGATTCTGGCGCCGGTCGTCACCCGCTTGATGCGGCAGATTGGTGAGCATGACGACGGCGGCCCGCTCGGCGATGCCGAGTAAAGCTTCAATGGCACCGTCGATCGGCTGCATGTGCAAGGTGCGGTCGGCGAAAAAACGTTCGATCAGCGCGGCGGATTCCGCCGGTGAAACCGAGGCGCCGCCGCCGGCACGGCGGATATTGCCATTGAGGGCGAAGCTCGCGGCATCCAGCCACAGGCCGCGCGCGGCAATATAATCCTCGAAGTCGCGGGTGAAATGCACCACCACTTCGTCGACATCGCAGATGACCAGCGGGCGGTGAGGATCCATCCGCAGGGCGGCAATTTGATCCCGGGTGATATCGGCCATCATGGGCCGCCGCCGGGCAAAAAGCGCCGCGCGCCGGCGATGGAACCGGGGTCTATGCCGGCATTTTCGGCAAAGGTTAGGAGCAAGGACTCGTCACCAAGCAAATAATCCAAGACCCCGGCCAGAAACTGGGGGTTGCGGGCGCCGGACTTGAGATCCGCCGGCCCCAGCCCGCAGGCCGCCAGGAAGGTCCCCAGCCGCTCGCCGTCGCTTGCGAGGAAAGTCAATGCTTTCAAAGCGATGACTTGAGCCTCTTCAGCTCCTATGAAAAGTCTTCTGGGCATCTTTTCACGCAATTAACCACCCTAGGCGGCTGAGCAAGTTGGATGGGTTAGGTTAAACTGTTAGTTACTGAATGCGCCGACAATCCCGCCGACAGGAATCGGGGAGTTTTGTAGACGGCGCAGCCAGTGCGGCGAGCCCTCTACAACAGACAAGAGGCGAATGCCAGACATGGGCTACAATGCATCAACCGCGGTGGGAGAGATGAACACGCCAGTGGCCGCGCCAGGGCGGCAGAAAACCGTTCTCATCGTTGAGGACAACGAACTCAACATGAAGCTGTTCAACGACCTTCTCGAAGCGAACGGCTATATCGTGATCCAGACCCGCGACGGCTTATCGGCGCTCGACATCGCCCGCAAGCACATGCCGGACCTGATCCTGATGGACATCCAGCTGCCGGAAGTCTCCGGCATCGAGATTACCAAGTGGCTCAAGGAAGACGAAGAGCTTCGCGGCATCCCGGTGATCGCGGTCACCGCCTTCGCCATGAAAGGCGACGAACAAAAGATCCGCGAGGGTGGCTGCGAGGCCTATATCTCCAAGCCGATTTCGGTGATCAGCTTCCTGCAGACGATCGACGGATTCCTGAAACGGCCAAAATGACCGCCCGCGTCCTCATCGTCGACGATATTCTCGCTAATATAAGGCTTCTCGAAGCCAAGCTGGCGGCGGAGTATTTCGAAGTCATGACCGCCATGAACGGCGCCGATGCGCTGGAGTCGATCCAGCGTAACCAGCCCGATATTGTGCTGTTGGATGTGATGATGCCCGGGATCGACGGCATCGAAGTTTGTCGCCGTATCAAGGCCAATCCGCAGACCCAGCACATTCCGGTGGTTATCGTCACGGCCCTTGACCAGCCGGAAGACCGGGTGCGCGGTCTTGAGGCGGGGGCCGATGATTTTCTAACCAAGCCGGTGAGCGACGTTTCGTTGTTTTGCCGAGTGAAAAGCCTGGTGCGGCTGAAGATGCTGACGGATGAACTGCGCACCCGCACCGAGAGTAGCGAAGTGGCCAGGCTGCTCAGTCCCGAAAAACAGAACCAGGACAAGCGGCCGGGCCGTATTCTGATCATCGACAACCGTCAAGCCGTCGCCGAGCGTATCAGATCGGTCTTGTCGGGCCGGCACGAGGTCAGCATTGCCGAGGACGAGGATAAGGCGGTGGCGATCGCTACCGGCCAGGAGGTGCCTTTCGAGTTAATCATCGTCAATCTCGACATGGAGACTGTCGATGCGCTGCGCATCTGCTCGCAACTCAAGTCGCTGGAGAAGACGCGGCATACGCCGCTCCTGATCATCGTCGATCCCGACGACCACCAGCGTCTACTCAGGGCCCTCGACATGGGCGTCAACGACTATCTGATCCGGCCGATCGACAAGCAGGAGTTGCTCGCTCGCGTCAGCACCCAGATCCGCCGCTGGCGCTACGCCGAGCAATTGCGCCTCAGTGTTCAAACGTCCCTTGAAATGGCGGTGACCGACGCGCTGACCGGCCTATACAATCGCCGCTACATGGACACCCAGCTTGGGCAAATGGCGGCACACTCGGTCAATCGCGGTAAGCCCATGTCGGTGCTTGCCATTGACGTCGATTTCTTCAAACCGGTCAACGATACACATGGCCACGATGCCGGCGACCGGGTGCTACAGGAACTCGCCGCTCGCATGCGGGCCAGCGTCCGTAACATCGACATGGTATGCCGGACAGGCGGGGAGGAATTCCTTGCGGTGTTGCCCGCCACCGATCTGCGCGTTGCCGAGAAGATCGCCGAGCGGATGCGCAAAGCGATTTCGGCAAAACCATTCAATGCCGGTGCCGCCGCTCCCATCAATATCACCGTATCGATCGGCATTGCGGCGATCGAAGGCGCGGACGGCAACATCGAAGAGCTTTTGAAACGGGCAGACCGGGCACTGTACGGGGCCAAGCGCGACGGCCGCAACCGCGTGGTACTCGCGGCAGCCTGAAAAGAGCGCGGACACTTTCCCTTGACACGTCAAGTGGTGTATGGCCTCGCCATGAGCGATCGCGCCGAAATCCAAGCGAAAGACCGGCCGGCCGGCTGGGGCCGGCGGGGCACCGCGGGCGCCATCATCGCCGGGCTTCTGACTTTTGAACGCGTTTCCCGCAGTTTCGGCGTGACAGATGCCGTGCGTGACGTGAGTTTCGAACTGCAACCTGGCGAGATCGTTTGTTTGCTTGGCCCGTCGGGTTGCGGCAAGACCACGCTGTTGCGGATTGCCGCCGGCATCGAGCGGCCGTCGGCGGGGCGGGTGCTGATCGACGGCGCCGAGGTGGCGGGACCGGCGCGTTACGTGCCGCCGGAAAAGCGCAATATCGGCCTGATGTTCCAGGACTTCGCACTATTTCCACATCTGCCGATCATCGCCAATGTTGCCTTCGGCCTGCGCGATCTCGAGCGTGGCGAGGCGCTTAAAATCGCCCATCATGCGCTTGAGCGGGTAGGTCTGGCGCATCTTGGGGACGCCTATCCGCACACGCTGTCCGGCGGCGAGCAGCAGCGCGTGGCGCTGGCCCGGGCCATCGTGCCCAGGCCGCAGGTCATGCTGATGGACGAGCCCTTCTCAGGGCTCGATCAGCGATTGCGCGAGTCGGTGCGCAGCGAAACACTGGCGCTGCTCAAGGAAACCCGTGCCACCACCATGCTGGTGACACACGACCCGGTCGAAGCCATGGAGCTCGCCGATCGTATTCTGTTGATGCGGCAGGGGCGGCTGATCCAGAATGGCACACCGGAAGAACTCTACCGGCGCCCGATTGACGCAGCGGCTGCAAGGTTTTTCTCCGATTGCAACGAAGTTGCCGGCACCTGCAAAGGAGGTGTAGTGGAAACTCCGCTTGGCCGCTTCGCTGCTCCGGGCCTGGATTCCGGCGATGCGGCCCTGGTGATGATCCGGCCGCAGGGCCTGCGCCGGGCCGCCGATCCTGTCGGTATCGAGGGCTATTGCCTGGATTCTCGGTTCCTTGGTGACCGGGCGCAATGTCTAGTGCTTTTCAAAGGCATAGAAGACCCCCTGATGATGCGGGTCGAAGCGGCGGAAGCGCCGAAACGGGGCGAGACGGCACTATTCCGCATCGACACTGAACACGTTCTGGTCTTTGCAAGACAGGCGGCCGTCACCATCTGACATAAGGCCGCTTTGGTTGCGGTGCAAAAGCGTTTCTGCAATAGTGCGCGCCACAATAAGGAGTTTTTCCATGGGTTCTCTATCGATCTGGCACTGGGCGCTGGTCATACTCGTCGTGGTGCTGTTGTTCGGCCGCGGCAAGATTTCCGATCTTATGGGCGACGTCGCCAAGGGCATCAAAAGCTTCAAGAAGGGCATGGCCGACGACGAGCCGCAGAGCGCCCAGGGCGAGACGAAATCGCTCGAGCAGGCGGCCGATGCCGCGGCAAAGCCTACCGAAAAGGCCAAGAGCTAGGCTTTAACGGCGGAAAGCGCCGGAGACATCCATGTTCGACTTCGGTATCGGCTACACCGAACTGGTGGTGATTGCGATCGCGGCCATCATTGTGATCGGCCCCAAGGATCTGCCGCGCGTGCTGCGCGCCTTGGGCAAGACCATGGGCAAGCTGCGCGGCATGGCGCGCGAATTCCAGGGTCATCTCGACGACGCCATGCGCGAGTCGGGTCTCGATGAAGTGAAAAAGGATCTGCAATCGCTTAACAAGATCGACCCGATGGCGGCGGCCAGGACCGAGGTAAAAAAGCAGGACGACGACTTCAAGAAATACTTCGGCGAACCCGAAGCGGCGGACGGCAAGAAGGCCGCGCCATGAGCAAGGAAGACATCGACGCTTCGGAAGCGCCGCTGATCGAGCATCTGATCGAGCTGCGCAAACGTCTGGTTTATTGCGTCTTGGGTTTCATGGCCGCCTTCGTCGTCAGCTTCTACTTCTCTTCCGACATCCTGCGCTGGCTGGTCCTGCCGTTCAAATGGGGCACCGGCGGCGATGTCAGCCTCATCTCCATCAAGCTGCTCGGCGTGTTTCTGGTGAAATTGAAGATTGCGTTTTTCGGCGGGTTGTTCATCGCCTTCCCGCTGATCGCCATCCAAATCTACCGCTTCGTCGCTCCCGGTCTCTATCGCAACGAGCGCAACGCCTTCCGGCCCTATCTGCTGGCAACACCGGTCTTCTTTCTGCTCGGTGCGGCACTGGTCTATTTCTTCCTGCTGCCGGTCGCCATCAGGTTCTTCTATTCGCTCGCCGCTGCAACCGGCGGCGACGGTGGAACGGCAATTCAGCTGATGCCCGATATCGAGGCCTATCTCGAATTCGTCATGATGCTTATCCTGGCCTTCGGCCTGTGCTTCCAGTTGCCGGTCATTCTCACGCTGCTGGGCCAGGTCGGGATTGTCACCTACGACCAATTGAAAAGCGGGCGGAAATTCGCCATCGTCGGCGTCTTCGTCGTCGCCGCGGTACTGACCCCGCCCGATCCCATCTCGCAGATCGCCATGGCAGTGCCGTTGCTCGGGCTCTATGAGATATCGGTGCAGGCGGTGCGTTTCCTGGAAAACCGGCGCAAGAAGGCGGAAGCGGCGCGCGACGCCGCCGCCTGAGCGAGGCCGCTTTGCGGCGGCGGCCCCCGGCCCTATAGAAGGGCCAACCGGGGAATCATTCCATGCACGACATCAAGGCCATTCGCGACAATCCGGACGCATTCGACAGAGGGCTAGCCCGCCGGGGGCTGCCGCCGCAGGTGGCTGAGCTTCTAAAGCTCGATCTGGAGTTACGGGATTTCATCCAAAGACTGCAAGCCGATCAGGCCGAACGCAATGCAGAGGCCAGGGTAATAGCAACTGCTGTGCGCTCGGGAGACAATTCGATAATCGAAGCCGCTAAGGCAAAAGTGACAACGATTAAACGGTCGATCCTTGGTGGCGAGCAAATTGAACGCGACCTGAGGAAGAAGCTCACTGAAGCGCTCGCCGTCATTCCCAACATCCCGCTCGAAGAGGTGCCGGACGGCACGGACGAACACGGCAATGTGGAAGTGCGCCGCTGGGGGGCGCCGCCGCAATTCGCCTTCGAGCCGCGCCAGCATTTCGACATCGGCGAATGGCTGGGACTGATGGATTTCGAAACCGCGGCGAAGCTGGCGGGCGCGCGCTTCGTGGTGATGAAGGGGCAACTGGCCAGGCTGGAGCGGGCGCTCGCCCAATTCATGCTCGACCTGCAAACGGCCGAACACGGCTACACCGAGCATTACGTGCCCTACATGGTCAATGACCAGGCCATGTACGGCACCGGACAATTGCCGAAGTTTGCCGAAGACCTGTTCAAGACCGTCGATGGCCGCTGGCTGATCCCGACGGCGGAAGTCTCGCTCACCAATCTTGTCCGCGAAAGCATTCTGGAAGAGAAGAACCTGCCCCTGAGACTTACGGCTTACACGCCGTGTTTCCGGGCGGAAGCGGGGGCGGCGGGCCGCGATACCCGCGGCATGATCCGCCAGCACCAATTCTCCAAAGTCGAGCTCGTTTCGATCACCACGCCGGAGCAGTCGCGCGAGGAACTTGAGCGCATGACGCTGTGCGCCGAGGAAGTGCTGAAACGCCTCGACCTACACCACCGCACCATTCGGCTGTGCACCGGCGACATGGGCTTTGGCAGCCGCATGACCTACGACATCGAGGTGTGGCTGCCCGGCCAGAAGGCGTTCCGCGAAATCTCCTCCTGCTCGGTGTGCGGCGACTTCCAGGCGCGCCGCATGGAGGCGCGCTACAGGCCCGCCGGCGGCAAGGGTACGCGCTATGTGCACACCCTTAACGGCTCAGGCCTAGCGGTGGGCCGCACGCTGGTCGCCATTCTGGAGAATTACCAGAATGCCGACGGCAGCGTGACCATCCCGGAGGCGCTGCGGCCTTTTATGGGTGGCGCCGAGAGGATCGCGCGGCCATGACGCGGATTCTTGTCACCAACGACGATGGCATCCATGCCCCGGGCCTTGAGGCGATGGAACGTATCGCGCGGGCCTTGTCACAGGATGTCTGGGTGGTGGCACCGGCCGAGGAGCAGTCGGGGGCGGGACATTCATTGTCGCTGGCCGATCCGATCCGCTACCGCGAGATCGACAAGCGCCGGTTCGAGGTGGCGGGAACCCCCACCGACTGCGTGGTGATGGCGGTGCGCAAGATCATGCCGGGGCTGCCCGATCTGGTGCTCTCCGGCGTCAACCGCGGCCAGAACATCGCCGACGATGTCACCTATTCCGGCACCATCGCCGCGGCAATGGAGGGAACCGCGCTCGGTCTCAAATCCATCGCCCTCAGCCAGGTGACCGGCATCTTCGGCAACGGAATGAGCTTCGAAGTGGCCGAACATTACGGCGCCGGCATCGTCGAGAAACTGATGCGGCTGGAATTCGGTCCCGGCGTACTGATCAATGTCAATTTTCCCGATTGCCGGCCTGACGAATTGCAAGGAATTGAAGTGACCCGCCAGGGCAAGCGCGACCAAAACTTGCTGATCGTCGATGAGCGTGTCGATGCGCGCGGGCGGCCCTATTACTGGCTGGGCTTCAAGCGCGAGCGCGGCAATCCCGCGGCGGGAACGGACTTGCGCGCCGTGTTCGACAAGCGCATCTCGGTGACGCCGCTGCACATGAACCTCACCCAGCTTGAAGCCATGGAAGCCTTGCGCGGCGCATTGGACGCCAAGTGACCACCGACCCGCGCAAGATTCAGCTCATCATGGCGCTGCGTAACCAGGGTGTGCGCGACATGCGGGTGCTGGAGGCGATTGAAAAAGTACCGCGCGAGATTTTCGTCAACGATGCTTTTGCCGACCAGGCCTATGCCGATCAGGCGCTGCCCATCGCCTGCGGCCAGACCATTTCGCAGCCCTTCATCGTGGGGTTCATGACCGACCGGCTGCAAATCAACGAGCGCCACAAGGTCCTGGAGATCGGCACGGGTTCCGGCTACCAGACGGCGATCCTCAGCCAGCTCTGCCGCCGCGTTTACACGATCGAGCGTTACCGGACGCTGGCCCAGGAAGCGGAGGCGTGTTTCAAGACGCTCAAGCTTTCAAACATCACACAGCAGGTGGCCGACGGCAGCAAGGGCTGGCCCAAGCAGGCGCCTTTCGAGCGCATCATCGTCACCGCGGCGGCAAGACAGGTGCCGCAGGCGCTGCTCGATCAGCTTGCGGTGGGCGGCATCATGATCATTCCCATCGAAGAGAAGCCCGGCAAGCAGGATCTCTACCGCATCACGCGCGGCGAGACCGGCTATGACCGCGAGCATCTGCTGCCGGTGCGCTTCGTGCCGCTGGTCGAGGGCGTGGCAAAGGAAATGTGATCCGGCGCGCTACTCGATCTTCAACCAGCGCCGCTCGCGCGAGGCGCGGACCGCCGTATCGATGACTTTCTGGATTTCCCAGGCCTCGCGGAAGTCGGGGCCTCGCTTGGGGCCACCGGCGATGGCGTCAAGGAATTCGGCAACCTCGATGATCTTGAGATCGTTGAAGCCGAGCTGATGGCCGGGGGCGACGCAGAACAGGCCATAGGGCTGGTGCTGCGGCCCGGCCTCGATGCGGGTGAAGCCCTGGTGGCGCGGATCGCCGCCCGCCTTGTAATAGAGAAGTTCGTTGAAGCGCTCCTGGGTGAAGACGAGGGTGCCGGTGGAGCCGGTGAGTTCGAAGCTCAATTGCATCTTGCGGCCGGTTGACACCCAATTGGCCTCGATCGTGCCGCCGCAGCCGCGGGCAAAACGGACCAGCAGCCTTGCAATGTCGTCAGTTTCAACCTTGCGCCGTTGCTTTGAACCCGGGGCTACGGGCCGGTCCTTGACGACGGTCTCAAGTTCTGCCGAGACTTCGGCGATGGGCCCCAGCAGGAAGCGGGCCATGCCGACGATGTGGCTGCCGAGATCGGCAACGGCGCCGGCGCCGCCGGACGGATCGACGCGCCAGTTATAGGGCACGTCCGGGCTCAGCATGTAGTCCTCGGCGTGAATGCCGCGGAAACCGGTGATGTCGCCGAGTTCGCCGGAGGCCACCATGTCACGGGCCAGGGCGAGGACCGGATTCTTGATGTAGTTGTAACCGACCTGAGTGACGACGCCGGCCTTCTCCGCCGCCTCCATCATCGCCTTCGCATCGTCGGCATTGGGGGCAATCGGCTTCTCGCAATGGACGTGCTTGCCCGCGGCGATTGCCGCCAGCGACATTTCCTTATGCACCACATTAGGCGTGGTGATCGATACGACGCCGATTTTTGGATCACCGACCAATTGCTTCCAGTCGGCCGTGACGCGCCGGAAGCCCAGTTGCGCATGGGCGCGGGCTCCGGCCTCCGGATTGTTGTCGGCCACCATTTCAAGGACCGGGCGCAGCTTAACCGGAAAAATCCCGTCCACCGCCCTATAGGCGAGGGCATGGGCCCTGCCCATGAAGCCGGTGCCAATAATGCCGACGCCGATGTCTTTCATTACGTATCTCCAAACTTCAATTGCGCGGCGGTCACGCTATTGCGCATTTGACCGCTTAGCCAGTGCTGATAGGCTCCATGCGGCAATTCAGGGAGGGTAGGATGAAAACCGTGCGGCTGACCATGGCGCAGGCGCTGGTGCGCTTTCTCTGCGCCCAGAAAACGACGATCGATGGCAGGAAACTGCCGCTGTTCGCCGGGCTGTTCGGCATTTTCGGCCACGGCAACGTCACCTGCCTGTCGGAGGCGCTGGAGCAGGTGCAAGACCAGTTGCCGACCTGGCGGGGCCAGAACGAGCAATCCATGGCGCTGGCGGCCATCGGCTTTGCCAAGGCGATGCGGCGCCGGCAGAGCATGGTGGCGGCCGCCTCGATAGGTCCCGGTGCGCTGAACATGGTGACCGCCGCGGGCGCGGCGCACGCCAACCGGCTGCCCGTATTGTTGCTGGCGGGCGATGTTTTCGCCAGCCGCATTCCCGATCCAGTGCTGCAGCAGGTCGAACACTTCCACGATCCTTCCGCCTCGGTGAACGATGCCTTCCGGGCGGTGACACGTTATTGGGACCGGATCACGCGGCCGGAGCAGATTCTTCAATCCTTGCCGCAGGCCGTGGCGGTACTGCTTGATCCGGCCGATTGCGGACCGGTGTTTCTCGGCCTCTGCCAGGACACGCAAGGCCAGGCCTATGACTATCCGGAGAGCTTCTTCGCCGAACGGGTGCTGGAAGTGCGGCGGCCGCGGCCCGATGCCCGCGAGGTGGCGAAAGCTGTTGCAGCTATCAAATCGGCCAAGCGACCGCTGCTGGTCGCCGGCGGCGGAGTTGTCTATTCGCTGGCGGGCGCGGAGTTGGCCGCCTTCGCGATCAAACATAATATTCCGGTGGTCGAAACGATTGCCGGGCGCGGACTTCTCACTCACACGCATCCGATGAATGCCGGGCCGCTGGGCGTCATTGGCTCGGCCTCGGCTAATGCGCTTGCCGCCGAGGCCGATGTGGTGGTGGCGGTGGGGACGCGGCTGCAGGATTTCACCACGGGCTCGTGGTCGGTATTCCAGTCGCCGGACTTCAAGCTCGTCTCGATCAATGCGGCGCGTTTCGATGCCAACAAGCATCTGGCGCAGGGGGTGATCGGCGACGCCAAGGAAGCGCTGGCCGAGATCGACGCGGCGCTCGGCAGTTACGCGGCGCCCAAGGAATGGAGCGGTAAGGCGCAGCGGCTCTATGGCGAATGGAACAAAGTGATCGACGAGCGCACCAGGCCGAGCAACAAGGAATTGCCGGCCTATGCCGAGGTGGTGGGGGCGGTCAACCGCAAGGCGGGCGAGGGCGACCGCATCATCACCGCGGCGGGCGGGCTGCCCGGCGAGGCCACCAAGAACTGGAAGGTCAAGGCGCCCGGCACCTTCGATCTCGAATTCGGCTTTTCCACCATGGGCTATGAGATTGCCGGCGCCTGGGGCGCCAAGATGGCCAGGCCCGGCAACGAGGTCATCGTGCTGCTCGGCGACGGCTCCTACATGATGATGAACTCCGACATTTATTCGTCGGTGCTCTCTGGCCACAAACTTATTGTCGTGGTCTGCGACAATGGCGGCTTCGCGGTCATCAACCGGCTGCAGAATTACAAGGGCGTTCCCTCGTTCAACAATCTGATCAAGGATTCGCGCGTCGTTAAACCGTTCAGCGTCGACTTCGCCAAGCACGCAGAGGCGATGGGAGCGATCGGCGAGCGTGTCGCCTCGATCGCCGAACTCGAGCGCGCCATGGAGCGGGCCAAGGCTGCCGACCGCACCACGGTCATCGTCATCGCCACCGATGCCTTCACCTGGACGCCGGGCGATGCCTGGTGGGACGTGGGCGTGCCGGAGGTTTCGAAACGCGAAAGCGTCACGGCCGCGGCGAAAGACCACGCGGCGGCGAAGGCGAAGCAGAGAATTGGGGTGTAAGGCGGCATCGCCTGCGCGGTGTTCCGCTACAAGCGGAGTGTTGGCTGTCAGCGGCGTGTACGAAGCCATTTTTCGAGCGATGCCTGACTTTCCCGGGATGCCCGGCCGAGGAGAAGAGACTCGACGGATATGTCTTCATCAAGGTCGTCCCAGCGCAAGCCATGGCCGCTGCCGATGAGACGCCAGTTGGACCGTTCCTCCGGCGTGGCGTGAAGGAGGCGCGGATACCAGGCGAGCGGTGCTGAAAGCGATCGTCCGTCCGACAACTCCACGCTCAGTGTTTCGTCGGAAATGTTCGCCGATTGCGCGGCCGGTACGAGAATGTCAGGTGCCGAAGAATTCATTCCATGCCTCCACGAACGCAGGCGCGTTGTCTTGCACGATGCGTTCAAGTTGGTGCAACTCCTGGCGGCTCATGCCGCCGCTGCGCGCCAGTCTAACGGGTTTGAGCCAGAATTTCGCCACCGCCTCATTCCTTCGTTCACCGGTGCCAAGATAGTGCGTGCGTGAATCATTTGCACCAGCCTTCTAATCCGCCCTGACCCGGACATAGGAGCCGGGGGCGTCTTCGATGGCGGCGAGCTTGCCGCTGCCGGGGGAGGGGGCGGGGATTTTCCCGCCGGAGCGAGCGGCGATCCAATCGAACCAGTCGGGCCACCATGAGCCGGCGTGTTCGGTGGCGCCCTTCAGCCAGTCCTCCAATGTCTCGGTCTTCGCGTCGTTGGTCCAGTATTGGTATTTCCTGGCCTGCGGCGGGTTGATCACGCCGGCGATGTGGCCGGAGCCGCCGACCACCAGTCTCGTCTCGCCGCCCATGTAGCGGCCGACACGGAACACGCTCTGCAAAGGGGCGATGTGATCGTCGCGGGCCGCCAGATTGTAGACCGGGATTTTCACCTTCTTGAGATCGATGCGGATATTGTCGAGCACCATCTTGCCCTGGGCCAGCTTGTTGGCGAGGTAGCATTCGCGCAGATAGAAGGAATGGACGCCGGCCGGCATGCGGGTCGAATCGGCGTTCCAGTAGAGCAGGTCGAAGGGCATCGGGTCCTTGCCGAGCAGGTAATTGTTGACGACATAGGACCAGATGAGATCGTTGGAGCGCAGCAAATTGAAGGCATCGGCCATGCGCTGCCCCGGCAGATAGCCCTTCTCGGCCATGCGGCCTTCGATCCATTTGACCTGTTCCTCGTCGACATAGACGAGGAGATCGCCGGCCTTCTCGAAATCGACCTGGGTGGCGAAGAAGGTGACGGCGGCGATGCGATTGTCGTTGTGCGCCGCCATGTAGCCGAGGGAGGCGGCGACGAGGGTGCCGGCGATGCAATAGCCGACGGCATTGACCTTTTCGGCCCCGGTTGCGTCCTGGGCCGCCTGCACGGCGGCGAGGAAACCTTCGCGCATGTAATCGGAGAAGCTCTTGCGGCCTTGCTCCTCGCCGGCATTGACCCAGGAAACGACGAAGACGGTCAGGCCCTTCTCCACGGCCCAGCGCACGAAGGATTTTTCGGGACGCAGATCGAGAATGTAGAATTTGTTGATCCAGGGCGGGAAGATGACGAGCGGGAGGGCGAAGGCTTCCGGTGTTGCCGGCGCATACTGGATGAGCTCGAAAGTCTCGTTGCGGAACACCACCTTGCCCGGCGTCATCGCCAGGTTGCGGCCGATCTCGAAGGCGGCGGTATCGGTCTGGCGGATGCGCAGGCGGCCGTCGGGCGTCCGCAAATCCGCCTCGAGATTCTTGAGCCCTTCGATCAGATTGGCGCCGTTGGTGGCAAGGGTGGTGCGCAGCACTTCCGGATTGGTGAGGGCGAAATTGGACGGCGAGAGCGCATTGGCGATCTGCTCGACATAGAAACGCGCCTTGAGGCGGGTGTGGTCGTCGAGCCCCTCGGCCTTGGCGACCAGGTCCTGGGCCCAACGGGCCGAGAGCAGGTAGAACTGCTTGACGAAATCGAAGACGGCATGGTCCTGCCAGTCCTTGTCCTTGAAACGCTTGTCGCCGCGGATGGGTTCGGCCACGGCGGCTGCCGGCTCGCCCAGCGCCCGGCGCCAGGCATTCTGCCAGAGCTGGGTGTAGCCCGACCACAATTGCATCTGGGCTTGCATCAGCTTCTGCGGATTGGCCATGTAGGATTTGGCCACGGCGCCAAGCGTCTTGGAGACCTGCTCGATGGGGGTCACCTGGGTTTCGGCTTCGCGCTTGGCGGCGTCGGGCCGCTCGGCCACCAGGCGAATGATGACGGCGGCCTGCTCGAGCACCTTGGCCATATTCTGGGCAAACTGCACGGGATCGGCGAGCTTGAAATCGGCGGGGGCGGGGTGTTTGGAATCGGTCATCGCCGTCTTTCATAGGGCCATTCGGGGCAGTTTAATGTCCGCCAGGTTTTCGGCAAGCAAATGCGCACGGCTTCGCCCTTGGTGGCCCGGAGACATTTCCGGACCGGGGGGAGATTTCCGCCTTTCGGGGCGGAGGGAAGGCGCAGGCAGCCCTTCACCACAGTAGAAATTGGTACAAGTGGTTCTTCAGGCCACCTGCGCCGCGGATTTTGACCGTTACCCACCCTCGGCTTCCAGACATCTCCAGCGTTTACTTCGTCCTGGAGACATCCTTTATCCAGTCAAGGAGTTCCAGCCGCAGCGGGCCGGAAGGGAGTGTGGGCGGTGGTCCCTGGTTATGGTTCGCCTCCGT
>JANMQL010000345.1:0-6775 GCA_031370475.1 Hyphomicrobiales bacterium
CGGCGTGCTCCTTCATGATCCGCCCATAGGCCTCGTTGATGCGCTGCAGACGCTCGTTGGCGATCGCCACCAGCTCGTCCGGCACACCGGCGGCGATATGCTTGTCCGGGTGATGCTCGCGCACCAGCTTGCGGTAGCGCCGCTTGACGTCGTCGATATGGGCTGAACGGTCGAGACCCAAGACCTGATAGGAATCGTCCCGCCCCGTCGCCACATGCCGCAACTTGACGCGCACGAACTCCGTCTCCGAAAATCCAAAAATCGCAGCCACGCTCCTCAGATATTCGAGCTCTGCGGGATGCACTGCGCTGTCGGCCTTGGCGATGTGGAACAATCCGTCCAGAACATCTTCGAGAATCGGCGCTTTGGATTTGAACAACCTGGCGATTTGACGGGCATAGGTCTCATATCCGGCCGTATCCCGCTTGGCGAGATTGAACACCCGGGAGACGGCAGCAAGGTCCTTGTCCGGCACATGAAAGACCTGCTTGAAGGCCGATATCTCGTCCTGCGTCACGGCTCCGTCGGCCCTCGCCATCTTGGCGCCGAGCGCTATCATGCCGATGGTGAAGCCGATCGACTTCTCCGGCACTGTTGCATGCGAGCGGGCCAGCTTCATCAGGAACCCGCCAACTGAATCGCCAATTGCGGAGATGCTATCCGCGATGCGGGTCCAGATCGACATAGGGATGCCAGCATAGCGGATTCGGCAGGCCGCTTAAGGGGCGAGATCACCCGCGCCTGAAATAATATCCGAGCTTGAACACCGGCACATCGACGTCGAGATGCTGCGCCAGGCGACGCTCCACATGCCAGGCGCGGCCCGCCGTCCACACCGTAGCCCACAGCACCGGGACGGCACCCAGCGCCATCAGCACAAACATCATCCAGTCGGGAAGGCCGAAGAGTTGCGAAACGGCCCACACCGTTGCCACCATGGCCGCACCCAACTTGCAGAAGGCGAGCAGAGTCACTCCCGAAGCTGCGAGAAAGCAGCCCAGTGGGCTAAAGGCCTGGGATGATCCCTTGGGCGGGTGTTCGGGCTTGACGATTTCCTGATCCATCCCGGAGATATGCCAACTGCGCCGCGCAATTGCAACCGGGGATCGGGAGCCGGCCTGAATCGATTTCTCAAACAATTCCCGGTAGCCATTGATATGATTCACGATTATCAGCGGCAAAAGGATTTGCTACTCTTCCTCGCCTCAATGTCGAGGTGAAGATGGTCGCGATGATAATAGTCGGAAGCAGGACCGAGCACGGTAGAAAAACGGCCGCAAGCCTTGTCATGGACCTCGCGCAGGAAGGCCCGCTCGCCGGCGTTGCCGTGCCAGCCCGCCGCGACCGTCACCTTGCGGCCGCTGGCCAATGTGAAAGCCGAAATATCGATGGCTCTGCCATAGGCATGCTCACTCATTTTGGCACCGGCATTGCTATTGCGTGTCCGGCAGGCATAGGAGGCTTCCACATCGACACTCACCACCCGTTCGCCAAAGGCCCGAACGGCGGCCGGTTGCACGATTTCGTTAAGCCACCCGCGCAACGGCGAGACAATGCCGCAGGTGAGGGTAGCCGGGACGCTCAGATGGACATTTGCAATGGCCGTGAGGCGCCAGGGATCGGTTATCTTGCAGCCATTGCGGCCATACATCGGGCCTAGACGCTCAGCCCCCGCCAAATCTGGCGGGCCGATCGTGCAGGCGCCAGCCGGATCGATGACCGTGACGTCGCCGGGATCGTAATGGCCGGTGGGACCCGAACAGGCGGCGAGCGCCGCGGCCAAGATCGCCGCATGACATAACAGACGCATGCGAAGATATCCCTCCGAACCGCAAAATCAGCGATTCAGCGCCGTCACCAATTGACCGACATCGCCATCGCGCTTCGACAGATAGGAAGTGAACAAATTGCGTTGCAGATAGACCAGCGAGAAGCCGAGCACCTTGGCGTCGACGATCTTATATCTGCCGCCACTCTTGGCGAGGCGCCAGTTCACGGTATAGGTCTGGCCGGACATCATAGAGACTTTGCTGGGGACCAGCACGTCGCCGTCGCCAGCCGCGGAGGGCTCGCCGAGTTCGTATTTCGCCACCCGGTATTCGCGCGATTGGTCGGCGAAATAGCGCGCCATGAAAGTTGCAACGCCGCCAAAGTAGCGTCCGCGCTGAGTCTCGGTCAGCTGGCCCTTGTAGCGGCCCAGCGAATAGATGGCGATATCGCCGACATCGGCATGGCGCAGGATCGCGCGCCGGAAACTGGCGACCGTCCCCAACCGGTTGGCGTTGATCAGATCCTTGGCCACCTGCTTCATATAGACAAGCGAAGCGCCATCGGCGGCGGCAAGGGCCGGCGAGACGGCTGCGGCCGCGATCAAGCCGAGAACGGCACGCCGCGACAGTCTATGAATGGTGGTCGTCATGATTCCCTATCCCGCCCCTTGTAATTGCGCAGGTTTAGTTGACGCCTGCTTAACGCGTCAACCCATTCCGGCACCTACCAGGTTTCGGCTGACCGCAGTTCCGCGAACAGGGCATCGAAATCGCCCTTCGTCTTGTTGAGCACGTCACCAAAGCGTTTCTTCATCGAAATTGTCAGCCACACGCCCTTGACATTGACATCCGTGACATTGAACCCGCCATCGGCCGATTGGACCAGGCGCCAGCGCACCTGCTCGCGGCCGCCACCTTTGAGTTTGATAGCGCTGTGAATGGTGATGAACTTACCCTGCTTGGTGTTCGACAGTATCTCCAGTTCCGAACCCCGGAAATCCTCGATATAATAGACGAAAAGGGCCGCCGTATAATTGCCAACGAGCTCATAGAACTCGTCTTTCTTGCCCCCCGGCAGTTTTCCACGATAGGGGCCCAATGCGAAATTTGCGATATTTCGCAGATTGATATAGCGCTCGAGAAGGGTTGAAAATCTATCGCGCAGCCGATTGCCTCGCTGACCGCTATTGGCAATCTGCATCACGTCGTCGGCAATGCGGCTCACATAGTCTTCGGCCGGAGTTAGCGCCGCCCGCGCCGAGACTGGATAGGAAGCGGTCGCTGCGGCAATTCCGGCAAGCAACATTCCAGCTAGTTGACGCCGTGTGAACTTGCGGGTCTGAACGTCACTCATAAAGCCTCCAAAAACTCCTACGCCCCCTGGCTCGCCCAAATACTACGCAGCGAAATATTAAAAAATGCAAGAGTTTCGCCCTGAAGTTGCCGGCACCACTGATATTGCTTGCAAAATATCGCCACAGACTCTTCAAAACATAAACTGCAATTAAAAATTGCATTGAGGCCAATTGAGCCATCTGGGCATCGCGAAAATATGATTGAGGTGAACATAAGGATATGTTTATATGATTATGGAAATGTTGGGAATACATGATGGATCAACTTCTCGTCGGACTGAGGGCTGCGGCGGAGACGACGCGCGTCAGAATTTTATTTGTGCTCTCCCACGGCGAATTCAATGTCAGCGAACTTACGCAAATTCTGGGCCAGAGTCAGCCCCGGGTATCGCGCCATTTGAAGCTGATGGCGGAGGCGGGCCTCATCGCCCGCCACAAGGAAGGCAACTGGGTGCTGTTCCGGCTCAGGGAGGAGGATTTGGGCGGGGCGCTGGCGCAGGCCATCGTCGATCTGCTGCCCGGCGCCGACGCCTTGCTGGTCCGCGATCTGGCCAGGCTGGAGGATATCCGCGGCCAGAGGGCCGAGACGGCGGCGCGCTATTTCCGCAACAATGCGGCGCAATGGGAGAAGCTGCGCTCATTGCATGTGCGCGATGAGGATGTGCAGGCGGCCATGCGGCGCCTCGCCGGACAGGAACCGATCCGGCTGCATGTCGATCTCGGCACCGGAACCGGGAGCGTACTGCGCGTCTTCGCGCCGCTTTCCCAGCAAGCCGTCGGCATCGACCAGAGCCGGGAAATGCTGGCGATTGCCCGCGCCAATCTGGAGCGCGAGGGCTTGCGCCATGTGCAAATCCGGCACGGCGACATCTATGCCCTGCCCTTCGCCAACGATGCCGCCGATCTGGTGACCATCCACCAGGTGCTGCATTATCTCGACGATCCCGGCCGGGCGCTGGCCGAGGCGGTGCGAATTCTCAAGCCCGGCGGGCGTTTACTGGTTGTCGACTTCGCGCCCCATGAACTGGAATCGCTGCGCGAGGCCCATGCCCACCGCCGCCTTGGCATTGCCGCCGAACACATGGCCGGATGGCTGCAGCGGGCGGGCGCCAGACAGGTGCGGCACGAAATCCTCCCGCCGCCCTGGCGCAAGGATGAAACGGGGCTCACCGTTTCGATCTGGCTGGCCGAGAAGCTGCCGGAAGCGGCGGGGCAACGCAGCTTGGCAAGATCGGAGCGCGAGGCATGACAATCGCCCCGCCGGCGGACGAGCCGATCGCCGTCTCCTTCGAATTCTTCCCGCCCAAACAAGGCGATGCCGAGGGAGCCTTCTGGCGCACCATCGCCAAGCTGGAGCCCATCCGGCCGCGCTTCGTCTCCGTCACCTATGGCGCCGGCGGCACGACGCGGGACCGCACCTTGGCGACCGTGGCCCGCATCTGCCGCGAGACGACACTGAAGCCGGCAGCGCATTTGACCTGTGTCGGCGCCACCAAGGAAGAAGTGAACGCCGTGGTGCGCGACTGCTGGGAGGCGGGCGTGCGCCACATCGTGGCGCTGCGCGGCGATCCGCCGGGCGGCGTCGGCGAGAGGTTCGTGCCCCATCCCCAGGGCTATCGCAACGCCGCCGACCTGGTGCGCGGCATCCGCGATATCGGCGGTTTCGAGATTTCCGTGACCGCCTATCCCGAGAAGCACCCGGAATCCGTGTCGATCGAGGAGGATCTGGCCTTCCTGGCGGACAAGACCGAACATGGCGCCAGCCGCGCCATCTCGCAGTTCTTCTTCCACAACGCTTTTTTCCTCAGGCTCAGGGACCGCGTCGCGGCCCGCGGCATCGATATCGACCTGGTGCCGGGCATCTTGCCGATCACCAATTTCGCCAGGGTTTCCGAATTCGCCGCCAAATGCGGCGCCCATATTCCCCCGGCTCTGGCGCGGCGCTTCGACGGCCTCGACGAGGACCCCGAGACCCGCAACCTGGTGGCGGCCATGGTGGCGGCCGAACAGGTCACCGCACTGCGCCGCGAAGGTGTGACCTCCTTCCACTTCTACACCTTGAACCGGGCCGATCTGGTCTATGCCATCTGCCGGGTGCTGGGGCTTGGAATACCGGTCGAAGCGGCGTGAAAAGCAGGCCGGTTTTTTCGGCCGCCGGTGTTTCACGTGAAACAATTCCTAGAGCTGAAAACGCGCGGTTTTCATGGCGTTTTGCGGCGGTTTGCCATGCAAAGCGCATGATTTTCGCAGGCAAATCGCCGCTTTTCGGCGAGGTTTTTCGAGGCCGGATAGTTGACTCAGGCAAGTAATTCGCCGAGCCTTCCCGCCATGCGCCCGCCGGAAATAATCCGCCTCTCGGTTCCAAGGAAGGAACCGGCACCGGAAGCCCCCGCCCCGCCGGCCCCGGAGGCCGAGACGGCGGCGGAGCGGGTTCAGGCCTTCATCGGCTTTTTCGATGGGCGGCTCCGGCAACTGGCGGGCGGCCGGACACCGGGCGGCTTCACCGCAACCGAGCGGCGCGCACTGGCGGCGCTGGGCCGGCGGCGGCGCATGCTGGCGGGCGAGCTGGCGCGGCAACTCGGCGTCGATGCGGGCTATCTGAGCCGGGTCGTCAGGCGGCTTGTGGCCGAGGGCCTGATCGAACGGGTGCGGGCCAAGGACGGGCGGCAATCGCCGCTGGCCGCGAGCGCCGCGGGCCGCGCCGCACTGCGCCGGCTGGACCGCGAGGCCGCCGATGCGGTGAGCGAATTGCTGCGGCCCTTGTCCGGCGCCGAGCGGAACGATCTCGCCACTGCCATGGCCAAGGTGATGAAGTTACTGACTCCGCCGGAACCGGCGCCCGGCCGCGATGCGACCGAAGCCGATGAGCCGCCTCCTTCGCCGCTCGACGATATGCACATGCGCGCGCTGCGCGGCGGCGATGTCGGGCTGGTGGCGCATCGCCTGGCCCTGCTTGGCCAAGCGGGCAAGCGCTTCGATGCGGAAACCGAACGGCGCCTGCTGGCCAAGGCCGCGGCATTTCTCGATGGTTTCGACCGCGCCCGCGACATCGGCTGGATCGCCGAACGCGACACCCGCCTGGCGGGCGCCTGCCTGTTGAAGGGCGTGAGCGAGGATGCGGCCGAAGTGTCGATGATCCATGTGGAGCCGGAGGCGCGTGGGCTAGGCCTCGCCGCGCTGCTGCTGGAGCAATGCCTCGACTTCGCGGCGATGGCCAAATACGCCCGCGTGACGGCGCGCGTGGCGCGAGGCGAGACGGAAATCGAGGATGCGTTGGAGGAGATGGAGTTCAGGATTGTACGGAGGGAGGCGGCGGTTGGTGGGGACGACGCGGAGCGGTTGTGGGAGAAGCGGTTGTGACGGCGTAGGATGAAGTGATTTTGAGAAGAGACAAATGGAAAAGCATTATGCCGATGAAGAATCCCCCTCACCCCGGCGGCTTTGTCTTGCGCCAGTGCATTGAGCCTTTGGGCTTGACCATCACGGACGCCGCCGCCGCCCTTCACGTCACGCGTACGACCTTATCGGAACTCGTGAACGGCAAGCGCGGCATTTCCCCGGAAATGGCTGTCAGGCTGTCTAAGGTGTTTGGCGGCAGCGCTGAAAGCTGGCTTGTGCAACAGGCGCAATACGACCTTGCGCATGTTCGCG
>JANMQL010000371.1:0-3303 GCA_031370475.1 Hyphomicrobiales bacterium
CGAGCGCCAGGGTCACGTATTCCCCAGCCCGCGGGCGCCGCATCCACCCCATCTTTGATCATCGCCATGACCGAGACCCCTTCCGGAGTGGACGGGAGCAATAGAACATACTAGGAACATATTGTCAAGAGGGGATAGGAAAAAAAGTTGTCGGCCGGAAGCCTACATCTGCCCTTCGCGGGCCATACGCTTGTCAAGATAGACCGAGCAAATCTTGGTCAGGTCCTCGATCTTGTCCTGGAAGAAGTGGTTGGTGCCGGGCATGACCTTGTGCTCGATGACAATGCCCTTCTGGGTCTTGAGCTTGGACACCAGGCTATGGACGGCTTCGGGCGGCGCTACCGTATCCTTCTCGCCATTGACGAATAAGCCCGAGGCCGGGCAGGGGGCGAGGAAGGAGAAGTCGTAATGCCTGGCGAGCGGCGCGATCGAGATGAAGCCGGAAATTTCCGGCCGCCGCATCAGCAATTGCATGGAAATCCAGGCGCCGAACGACACTCCGGCAATCCAGCAGATCTTTGCTTCACGATTATAGGCTTGCAGCCAGTCGAGGGCCGAGGCGGCGTCGGCCAGTTCGCCGGCGCCATTCTCGAAAATTCCCTGGCTGCGGCCGACCCCGCGGAAATTGAAACGTAGCACCGAGAAGCCGCGGCTGGCAAACATCTGGTAAAGCGAATGCACAATCGGATTGTTCATTGTGCCCCCAAAGGTCGGGTGGGGGTGCAACAGGATGGCGATGGGCGAGCCGGGAGCCTTGTTGTGGTGGTAGCGGGCTTCAATGCGGCCGGCCGGACCGTTAAAAATCACCTCGGGCATGGACGAGTCTGGTTCCCTAAAAGCCTCCGCTGCGGAAAGTTCCGGCATTTGGGTGCCGAATAGTTGACTCCAGCAGTCGGGTTTTCTATATCAGCACTTAAGAATGGTTCAAGAATGAGCGGAAACCCTGCCGCCCGGCGCGAGGCTGGCTCTTAGCACGGGTGAGGGGTTGAAAAGCAAGCTTTTCGTGGGCCGGAAACAGGACGAAACACGATGAAAATGAGCACCAAGGGCCGCTATGCGGTGATGGCGATGATCGACATCGGCGAGCATTCGGCCGGCCAGCCCGTGTCCCTCGCTGAAATCGCCGAGCGCCAAGATATCAGCCAGGAATACCTGGAACAGCTCTTCGGCAAGCTGCGCAAGGCGGGGCTTGTCGATAGCGCCCGCGGCCCCGGCGGCGGCTATAGGCTGGCTCGCGAGGCCGGCGAAATTGCCATGGCCGACATTATTGTTGCCGTGGACGAGCTTTTGCGCGTCACCCGTTGCGAGGGCGATGCGGTCGATGGCTGCGTCAAGGGCGAGAAGTGCTGTGCCCATGATCTATGGTCTTCGCTCGGCCGCCAGATGATGTATTTCCTGGGCTCCATCACTCTTGAGGATGTCGTCACCAAGCGCAATCTGGCGCTGGCCGCCACTATCAAGCAGGCCAAGGACCGTCATGTGAGGCCCGAGCGTTGAGAACCTATCTCGACCATAACGCCACGAGCCCGCTCAGGCCCGCCGCCAAGGCGGCAATGCTGGCGGCGCTGGAGGTGACGGGCAATCCGTCCTCGGTGCATGGCGAGGGCAGGGCGGCACGCAAGCTTCTCGACGACGGGCGTGAGGCGATCGCCACCGCGCTGGGAGCGATCGCTCCCATGGTGGTTTTCACCGGCGGCGGTAGCGAAGCCAATAACCTGGCGCTCCGGGGTGTCGCGGTTGAGCGTATCTTGGTCTCGGCCACCGAGCATCCTTCGGTGATCGAGGCGGCCAAGGCGGCGGACAAGCCGGTCGAGATCATTCCGGTCACGACAGACGGCATCATCGATCTCGAAGCGCTGGCGAGGCTCTTGCCCGGACCCAAGGCTCTGGTGAGCGTCATGCTCGCCAACAACGAGACGGGCGTCGTTCAGCCGGTGCGGGAAATCGTGGCGCTGGCGCGGGCCCATGGCGCGCTGGTTCATAGCGATGCGGTGCAGGCGCTCGGCAAGGTGCCGGTCAATTTCGGTCTGCTCGGCGTCGATTTGCTGACGGTTTCGGCCCATAAGCTGGGCGGGCCGGTGGGAACGGGCGCGCTGGTCGTGCGCGACGGCCTGCCAGTGACGCCGCTGATCGTGGGCGGTGGCCAGGAATTGCGCCGAAGGGCCGGCACCGAAAACATTGCAGGCGTTGCCGGTTTTGCCGCGGCGGTTGCGGAAAAGCGATTCGATGTCAGGGACTTGCGCGACCGTCTGGAAGCGGAACTTGAGGGTGCTACGATCTTTGGCCGCAACCAGGAGCGCCTGCCGAACACCACCTGCTTCGCGCTGGCCGGCATGAGCGCCGAGACGTTGCTCATGGGTTTCGATCTCGACGGCATCGCGGTTTCATCGGGTTCGGCCTGCTCTTCCGGCAAGGTGGCGAAATCCCATGTGCTCTCCGCCATGGGTGTTGCGCCGGAACTTGCCCAGGCCGCCATCCGGGTGAGCCTCGGCTGGAACAGCACATCCGAAGACATCGACCGTTTCATTGCCGTGTGGCGGCGCCTGCGGGCCCGCCACAAGGCGAAAGTAGCTGCATAGGAAGAACCATGGCCGATTTCGACACCATCGAACTTGTCAAGGACATCGACGTCGACAAGTACAAATACGGTTTCACCACCGACATCGAATCCGATTTCGCGCCGAAGGGGCTCGATGAAGACACCGTCCTCTTCATTTCGAAGAAGAAGGGCGAGCCGCAATGGATGCTCGACTGGCGGCTTGAAGCCTATCGCCGCTGGGTGCAGATGCAGGAGCCGACATGGGCGCGGGTGCATTATCCCAAGATCGATTTCCAGGACCTCTACTATTACGCGGCCCCCAAGAGCATGGCGGGGCCGAAAAGCCTCGACGAGATCGACCCCAAGCTGCTCGAGACCTATGCCAAGCTCGGCATTCCGCTGAAGGAGCAGGAAATCCTCGCCGGCGTCAGGAAGCAGGGCGAGAAGAGCGAGCTCGACAGCGAGGGCGGCGGTGAGTATGGCTCGGGCCGCGTGGCCATTGATGCGGTGTTCGATAGCGTCTCGGTTATCACGACGTTCAAGGATGAGCTCGCCAAGGCGGGCGTCATTTTCTGCTCGATTTCGGAAGCGGTTCGCGAGCATCCCGAGTTGGTAAAGAAATATCTCTTCTCCGTCGTGCCCCAGGGCGACAATTTCTATGCGGCGCTCAATTCGGCGGTGTTCTCCGACGGCTCCTTCGTCTACGTGCCACCGAATACGCGCTGCCCGATGGAGCTCTCCACCTATTTCCGCATGAACGCCAA
>JANMQL010000401.1:0-3415 GCA_031370475.1 Hyphomicrobiales bacterium
GCTGCATGCCGCCAAAAATGTGCTGCGCGAAATACCGGCCGCATTTGTAATTACTTGGCCGTGGTTACTTGGAGCCGCGGTGACCTCGGCCCTGCCTATCTACTTGGCGATGACATCTGGCGTTGGTGAGGATCCGGCTGATCCTTTGCGGGGCGTCGGGCAGTTCTCCTTGGCTGTTTTTTTCGTGATTTTCATATTCGGTGTCCAATTCTCGTCGATTGCGGTGAACTGGCACCGTTATCTGTTGCTGGACGAACGGCCGAAAGGGTGGAAACGGCTGCGCCTCGATAAATGCGTCTGGCGATACTTTGGAAACTGGTTGCTCATTTCGCTTATCGTGTCGCTTATTGTTTTTATATCGGTCGTTGTACTCGGTGGGATACTCGCATTATTTGGGTTAGGGCTGCAAATTGGTTCAGCCGCATTACCCGTTGATGGCATCCCGGGCGGACTTGTGGGTGAGCATATCGTGGCTTTGATATATGCTACCCTTGTGGGTGGCCTCACATTCCGCTTCGCACTCAAGTTACCTGCCGTGGCACTCGGGCGGGATGATTTTGGACTGGGGGCAAGCTGGCGGCACACTAAGGGGCAGTATCCGGTACTGGCGTTGGTCGCAGCAGGTGATTATCTGATTGCGACTGTCTTCAGTTTGGTGGCCAGTGCCATTGTCGTCTTGCTGGCTTTTTCGACTTCACTGGTTGCATTGTCCATTGGCCTGGCTGTCTCGATTTTCGGTTGGTGGGTCCTCGGTTTTTTCACGATAGCGTTGCTCACCGTACTGTACGGCCACCTGGTCGAAAATCGCGAACTCTAGAGCATGAAACATTCATTGATTTGAGCGCCGATTGTTCCCTCCTTGATTCCGAGGGGTTCGTTGAAATCTCGGAATATGGCAAGGCTCCCCCACTGGGAGAAGGAAAATTATGACCGGCTTCACGCGACCGCCAGTTTCCAGACCAGTCCGAGCACGGCGCAGAGAGCGAGCGTCTTCGGGATGCCGAGATGGAATTTCAGCAACACAAATGCCGCGATGAGCGTCAGGCTGGCGGCACTCCAGTCGAGAGTTGCCCAATCGGGCCACCAGGGCTTGAAGACGCCGGCGATGCGTTCGACCTTGCCGAAGATCACATGCAGGCCGAACCACAGCGACAGGTTCAGAATGACGCCGACCACCGCCGCGGTGATGGCGGCCAGTGCGCCGGAGAGACGCGGCAGCTTGCCGATATGCTCGATGTACGGCGCGCCGGCGAAGATCCACAGGAAGCAGGGGGCGAAGGTCATCCACAGGGTCACGACGGCCCCGGCGATGCCGCCCCAGACGCCGCCCATCTGGCGCAGCGCCGCCAGATAGCCGACAAACTGCGTGACCAGGATGAGCGGGCCGGGCGTCGTCTCGGCCAAGGCCAGGCCGTCGATCATCTCGGGTGCGGTGAGCCAGGCTTTGTCCTCGACGGCGGCCTGGGCCATGTAGGACAAGACCGCATAGGCGCCGCCGAAGGTGACGACGGCAAGCTTGGAGAAGAACACGCCGATTTGGGTCAGCACATGGTCCGGCCCGAGCAGCAAGGCGAGAAGCGCCAGCGGCACCAGCCAGATAATTGCCCAGATGGCAACGGTTGACGAGAGTGCCGCGAAGGTCGGCCGCGTCGTCGTGGCGGCGGCCGCCTCATTCGAACCGCGCAAGAAACCGGTTAGCGCGGCGGCGGCGATGATCAGCGGGAAGGGCAGATCGAAACAATAGAGCGCCAGAAAGGCCAGCGCCGCGATCAGCCAGTCGACATTTGTCTTGAGGGCGCGGCGGGCGACCCGCAACAGCGCCTCGATGACGATCGCCAGCACCGCCGCCTTGACGCCATAGAAAAGAGCCGCGATCCACGGCAGATTGCCGAAGGCGCCATAGAGCATCGACAAAGCGAGAATGACGAAAGCGCCGGGGAGCACGAAAAGCAGGCCAGCCGCAAGCCCACCCCTGGTGCCGTGCAGTTTCCACCCCGCATAGGTGGCAAGCTGCATGGCCTCCGGGCCGGGCAGCAGCATGCAGAAATTGAGGGCCGAGAGATATTGTTGTTCAGTGAGCCATTGCCGCTCCTCGACGATCTCCCGGTGCATGAGTGCTATCTGGCCCGCCGGCCCCCCGAAAGAGAGGCAGCCGATACGGGCCCAGACGCGCGCCGCTTCGCCGAAACTTGGCGCGGCGCTCACACCTTCACCTTGCTGGTCGGCCAGTTGTGGGTTTCGTCCGTGGCATCGCGGCACCAGCGATAGAAGGAATCGTAGAGTGTCAACCCGGCCTCGAGCTGTTGCAGATCGTCGGCGAACATGCGCGACAGGCCGAGCGAGGCGGCGAGCAGGCCCGGCGCTTCCGGGGCGAGATCGAGCCTTGCCGTATCGGCGCCGCGCACGATTGCCGCAAGCCGGTTGAGCGCCTCGCCGGAGAGGCCGAATTCCTCGATCATCGTGTCGAAGGTGCAGGTGTCGCCGCGATGACTCCAGAACGTGTCCTCGATGTCGAAAGCGGTGGCGTTGAAACGGTCGGCCACCATGGCGACCTCGGAGGGGGCCACGAAGAGGATGACGGCGTCGGCATCGATGAAGCGGCGGATCAGCCAGGGGCAGGCGATGCGGTCGATCTTGGGCCGCGCCCGTGTCACCCAAACGGTGCGCCCTTGCGCATCGCGCGGCGGAATTTTGCTGGCGGGAACGAGCGGCAGGCCCGCCGCCTTCCAGCCCTCGAAGCCCTCCTCGAGCGATTGGGCCTCGGCGCCATGATGGCGTAGCCAGGCCGCCGTGCCGTGGCTCAGCTTGCCGCCGTGATGGCAGACGGCCACGACGCTGCGGCCCACAAAATCCTTAGTCCATTCGGCGGCATTGGTGTGAGACCGCCGGATGGAGGCGGGAATGAGCCGGGGATCGGCATCGAAATCCTCTTGGGTTCGGACATCGAAAATAACCGGTGCCGCCGGAGTGCCGACGAGACGGACGAGCTTGTCGGTGGAAATCATGTTTGGTGCGGACATGGGTGCGCCCTCTGTTGAAGTTACAGGACGCGATTCTTGGGCATGTCGCCTGGAGGGGAGATCGCTTCCCCTGGGCGCGATGCTTAATATCGGGCTTGCGCGTTTGTCAAGCTGTGGCCAATGCGCGGCATGTCATTTTTGCCCCGAGAGCATTTCTGCTGTATTATTATACTGGCCGTTTGTGAGAGGACGCAAACATGAGACTCTCAATTGAAGTCGGCTTTGTAGCGCTAACTCTGTCCTTGAATTTTGCCGCGCCTGTGGCGGCGGGACAATTTGAGGACGCGGGGGCCGCCTATAACCGAGGCGATTACGCAACTGCGTTCAAGCTTTTCCGACCATTGGCCGATCATGGCAATGCCGTCGCCCAACATAACCTCGGGGTCATGTACGCC
>JANMQL010000412.1:0-18665 GCA_031370475.1 Hyphomicrobiales bacterium
CCGCACCTTGCCGAATTTCTCCGCCGGTCCCGCGCCGACGCGATGGGTAGGCGAGTCGGGCCTAACGAGCTGCGGGAACCGCGCCTCGATCTCGGCATTGTGCTGGCGCAGGGCATCATAGGCGGCATCCGAGATGGTCGGAGCATCGTGCTGATAGTAGCGCCGGTCATGCTCGGCGATTTCCTTGGTGAGCCGCGCCAGTTCGGCCTTGGCCTCGCTCTCGCTCAGCTGCGCGGCGGCCTTCGGCACGGGGTCAACCCCTGCCCGCCAGCAGTTGCTCGGCCTGGGCGCGCGCCGCCTCGGTGACTTCCGCACCCGACAGCATGCGGGCGATTTCCTCGCGGCGGCTTTGCGCCGAGAGCGGCTGGACCCGCGTCACCATGCGATGGCTGCCCAATTCCTCCATCTTGGAGATCAGCATGTGTTCGGAGGCCCGCGCCGCCACCTGTGGGCTGTGGGTGACGGCCAGCACTTGCAGACCGTGGGCCAGGCGGGAAAGCCTGGCGCCGATCGCATCGGCGACGGCACCGCCCACACCGGTATCGATTTCATCGAAGACCAGCGTCGGCGCCGAGCCCTTGGCGGCCAGCACCACCTTGAGCGCCAGCATGAAACGGGCAAGCTCGCCGCCCGACGCCACCTTCATCAGCGGCGCCAGCGGCGTTCCCGGATTGGCGGCGACCACGAATTCAATACGGTCGATGCCGGCCGGCCCCGGCTTTCCGGCATCGGTCTCGACCCTCGTCTCGAAGCGGGCCTTGTCGAGCTTGAGGGGCGGCAATTCGGCCTCGACTGCCCGGTCGAGAGAGCGGGCCGCTTTCTTGCGCGCCGCACTCAACAGATCGGCCTTGTCGTCGAAGGCCTTCTGCGCGGTGCGGTGGCGCTGTTCCAATTGTTGCAGCCGCTGGCCGCCGTCGGATAATGCCTGCAATTCGCGCTCGAAGCGTTCGCGCACCGCGGCCAAATCGTCAACCGTGCTCTTGTGCTTGCGGGCCGCGGCGCGCAGCGCGAAGAGCCGCTCTTCCGACCCCTCCAGCTCCTTGGGATCGAAGGCAAAGGAGCGCCGCGCCTCGGCCAGCGCGTGGTTGGCTTCGTTGATTTCCACCAGCACCCGGTCGAGCGTTGCGCAAACCTGATCGAGCCGGCCGCCCGCCGTTTCGCGGCGCCGCTCCAGCTTGCGCAGCGCCGCATTGAGCCGGGCTTCCAGGGTACCGTCGCCGGCCAGCGCATCTTCCGCTTCGCCAAGCGCCTCGGAATACTGCTCGGCATTCATCATGATCTGACGGGCCTCGGCGAGTTTCGTCTCCTCGCCGGGCTTGGGATCGAGGGCCCGCAATTCCTCCACCGCGTGATCGAGATAGTCGCGTTCGGCCTCGGCCCGTGCCATCAGCTCGCGGTGCTCGTCGAGTTCGGCCCGCGCCGCGCTCGCCTCTGCCCACAATTTCGCGACCCGCTGGACGTCGCCCTCCAGCCCGCCGAAAGCATCGAGCAGGCGCCGGTGATTGGCGACATCGACCAGCGCCCGGTCGGCGTGCTGGCCGTGGATTTCCGCAAGGCTCGCCGCCACCTGGCGCAACAAATTGAGGCTCACCGGCTGGTCGTTGATGCTGGCACGGCTCGGGCCATCGGCATTCTGGATGCGGCGGATCACCAGCTCGCCCTCGCCATCGATGCCCTGCTCTTTCAGCAGAGCGAAGGCCGCATGCCCCGCCGGCAGGGCGAAAGCCGCCGTCACTACGCCGCGCGCCGCGCCGGTGCGCACCAGGCTCGAATCGCCCCGTGCCCCCAGCGCCAGGCCGAGCGCATCGAGCAGGATGGATTTGCCCGCTCCCGTCTCGCCGCTCAGCACCGTGAGGCCCCGTTCGAGACCGATGTCGAGTTTTTCGATGAGAACGATGTCGCGGATCGAGAGGGCGGTCAGCATGCGATTCTTATAGCCGAGACGGCGGGGCTTGTCCCCTTCCGGAGTGGGCCGGCAATGTTCTGTGGATTTCCGTCCCTTTATTCAACGCCCCATGAAAATTGACATCCGCGAGGGTGGGCCTAAGAAAGACAGGCGCAGCCTCGTTCACTTCGGTCCCTCCGCCGTCAGTATAAGTTATTGGAGGAACACCGCAAACGACAGGGTGTTCGCCAACAAATTTGGGAGGAAATCATGTACGCATCTATTACAAGGCGTCTGGTCTTGGCCTCGGGCCTGGCCGCCGCGCTTTCAGTCTCGGGGGCGGCAATTGCCCAGGCCGATGAACTCGACGACATTGTCAAGGCGGGCGTTCTCAAGGTCGGTATTTTCGAGGATTTCCCGCCATTTTCCTCGGCCGGCACCGATCTCAAATCGCAAGGCTATGATATCGATGTGATCAATGCGCTGGCCAAGGCGCTCGGCGTAACACCGGAATTGACCGGAATCACCGGGCAGAACCGCATCCCCTCGCTCATCGAACACAAGCTCAATCTGCTGGTCAGCGTCGGAGTGAGCGACGAGCGCAAGAAGGTCGTGGCCTTCACCGCGCCTTACGCGCCCTACTCCATCGACGTGATGGGACCCAAGGCGCTGGCTGTGAAGGGACCGGCCGACCTGGCTGGCAAGTCGGTTGCCGTCAACCGCGGCACTCTCGAGGACACTTCGGTGACGGAAGTGGCGCCGGAAGGCACCGATATCCAGCGCTTCAACGACTACAATGGCGTGATCTCGGCGTTTCTCTCGGGGCAGGTCCAGCTTATGGTTGTCGGCAACGATGTCGGCGCCGCGGTGCTGGCCAAGCACCCGGACATCGAGCCCGAGTCGAAATTCCAGCTTCTCAACTCCCCTTCGGCCATGGCCATCAACAAGGGCGAGGATCGGCTGCTGGCGAAGCTCGACGAGACGCTGGCGCAGATGAAGAAGGACGGAACCCTCGACGCCATTTCGAAGAAATGGCTGTTCATCCCGCTGCCGCCCGAACTTTAAGTCAGGCATGGGCTATCAGCTCGATTTCGGAGCGCTGGTCCAGTATTTCGGTCTGTTCTTGGAAGGCACGGCGGTCACGCTTGGCTTGACCGCCGTTGCCTCATTACTGGGCATTGCGCTCGGCGTCGCCGGCGCGGCGGTCTCACTCGGAAAATGTCTCTGGTGCCGGCGGATTGTCGCCGCCTATGTGGAGCTGATCCGCAACTCACCCTTCATCGTGCAGATGTTCTTCATCTTCTTCGGTCTGCCCAGTCTCGGCCTGCGCCTTAGCGCCATGCAGGCGGCCGCCCTGGCGATGACCATCAATCTTACCGCCTATGCCATCGAAATTCTGCGCGCCGGACTGGAAGCGGTTCCAACGGGACAGAGGGAGGCGGCCCGCAGCATGGGTCTGCGACCCCTGTTGGTCTTCACGCTGATCGTGCTGCCGCAGGCCGTGGCCAATGTCTATCCCGCGCTGGTCGGCCAGATTACCATCACCATGCTCGAATCCGCCGTGGTTTCGCAGATCGCCGTGGTCGATCTCACCCATGTGGGCGATTTCATCCAGTCGCGCAATTTCCGCAGCTTTGAGACCTATCTGATCATCACGGCGATTTATCTGGTTCTGGCCGTCCTGATGCGCCGCATGCTGGCGCTCGCCGGGCGGCGTCTCTTCGCGGGCCGCGGCCGATGACCGATTTTACGCTGTGGGATATCGCGCGCAATCTGCTGCTGGCGGGGCGCTGGACCCTGTTGCTCTCGGCCATAGCCTTTGCGGGAGGCGGAATCTTCGGGCTTATTCTGCTGGTGATCCGCATCGGCCGCTACAAATGGGCCCGCACCGCGGTCAAACTTTATGTCGAACTGTTCCAGAGCACGCCGCTGCTGATGCAATTGTTTCTCGTTTTTTTTGGAATTCCCATGCTGGGCATCGATGTGTCGGCCTGGCTCGCCGCCACCGTGTGTCTGACACTCTATGCGAGCGCCTTTCTCACCGATATTTGGCGCGGCTGCGTCGAAGCAATCCCGCGCGGCCAGTGGGACGGCAGCGCCAGTCTCGGCCTGCACTATCTGGCGCAACTGCGGCTGGTGATCCTGCCCCAGGCCGCGCGCATGGCCATTCCGCCGACCGTCGGCTTTTTGGTGCAACTGGTGAAGAGCACGGCTCTCGCCTCGATCGTCGGCTACCACGAGCTGACCAAAACCGCCCAAATCCTCACCAACGCAACTTTCCAGCCCTTCATCATTTATGGGATGGTGGCGCTCATCTATTTCATCATTTGCTATCCGCTGACGCGGTGGTCGCGCGAGCTGGAGCGGCAGCTTGCAAGAGGTACGCGGTAGCGAGCCGGTGCCCAAATACCGGCGTCAATCCTTCAAAACGGATTGATCGACTTGAACGCCTTGCTGATCCACGAGCCCTGGTTCTCGACCGGCTCGAGGCCGTCGGAGGTGACCAGCGTGTAGGCATCCTTGTACCACTGGCTTTGCGGAAAATTATGTCCCAGCACTGCCGCCGCGGTCTGCGCTTCCGACGTAACGCCAAGCGCCATGTAGCCTTCGGCCAGCCGGTAGAGCGCCTCCGGCGTGTGCGATGTCGTCTGGTATTCGGTGACGACGCGCTTGAAGCGGTTGATGCCGGCCAGATAGGAGCCCTGCGTCAGGTAATAGCGGCCGACTTCCATCTCCTTGCCGGCCAGATGGTCCTTGGCCAGCAGCGCCTTCTTCGCCGCGTCACGGGCGTAAGGCGTATCGGGGAAGCGGCGCGCCACCTCTTCCAGCGCCTCGAGCGCTTTCTGGGTATTGGTCTGGTCGCGCTTCACGTCGACGATGCGCTCGTAGTTCGAAAGGGCGATCAGGTAATAGGCATAAGGCGCGTCCTTGTGGCCGGGATGCAGGGTGATGAAGCGGTTCGAGGCATTGATCGCGTCGTCATATTCGTTGCGCCTGTAGAAGGCGTAGGATTGCATCAGGATCGCCTTGGTGGCCCAGGCTGAATAAGGGAACTGCCGCTCGACTTCGGCGAATTGCTTGGCGGCCGACTTGAACTCGCCGGAGTTAAGCCGGTCGAGACCCTTGTTGTAGAGCGCCGCCACTGCCTCGCCCTGCTTGGCGGATGCCAGGTCGGGCGCGATGGCATCTCCGGTCGCCGCGGCCGCGGTCGAACTATCCTCGCCCCAGATGCCGTCGAACAGCCCCGATGAGGCACAGCCGGCAAGCGAAGCCGTCATCAGCAACGCCGCAAAACCGCGGACCGCGATGTGCCGGAGTCTCGCAAGGGCCGTCATGGACGCCGATTGAACCAAAACCCAAATCCCGTTTCGCTTGCCGCGGCCATGTTCTAGCCTGAGCCCATCGGCGCCGCCAGCACCGCGAAGGAGTCTCGCATAGATGCACGAAACCCGGCGGAAGTGTGACCGCCGGGTTCCGCGAGGTGCTGCTGGGTAAACTAGTTGGCTTGCCGGCGCAGGAAGGCAGGGATCTCGAGCTGGTCGTCGTCAAGGCCCGGATCGATCTGGGCCTGCGGCGGCTGACTACGGGGTTGCAGGGCGGCCTGGGCCTTGGCGGGGGCGCGAACGTTCATGACGGGTTCCTTCGGTGCTGCAACGGGATCGTCTCGGCGGCCGAGTCCGACGCTGGCAAGACGTTCGAACAGGCCTTTCTTTTTTCGCATCGCATGTTCGGCGATATTTTCGATGCGGCCTTGCTGGGCGGCGATCTGCTTCTGGGCGATCGGCGGGAAATCTTCGATGGCCGGCATGGCCTGGCCGCGCGTCTGGCGCTGCTGCGGCACCGGTTCCGCTTCTGCCGCGTCCCCATATTCGAGTTCGGCCTCCGGCTGGGCCGGAACGGCGGCGGGCTTGGGATTGGCGCGAACCGCCATCGGCGCCGGATGCACCGTCTTCTTGGGTGTTGTCTGCTGCTTGCCGGTGAAACCGAAGACCGGGCGGGCCGGCGGAGCCTCTTCAAGCACCGCCTCTTCGCCTTCCGCTATCCGGGCCGCTTCCATGGCAAGGCCGGTGGCGACCACCGACACCCGCATGGTGCCTTCCAGCGCGTCGTCGAAGGTGGCGCCGAGAATTATGTTGGCTTCGGGATCGACTTCCTCGCGGATGCGAGTTGCTGCCTCGTCGACTTCATAGAGAGTCAGGTCCGGTCCGCCGGTGATTGAGATCAGCAGGCCGCGGGCGCCGCGCATCGACACGTCGTCGAGCAGCGGATTGGAGATTGCCGCCTCCGCCGCCTCGATGGCGCGTTTCTCGCCGGTCGCCTCGCCAGTACCCATCATCGCCTTGCCCATTTCGCTCATGATGGCGCGGACATCGGCGAAATCGAGATTGATCAGGCCTTCCTTGGTCATCAGTTCGGTGATCGAGGCGACGCCGGAATAGAGCACCTGGTCGGCCATGGCGAAGGCTGCGGCAAAGGTGGTCTTTTCGTTGGCGACGCGAAACAGGTTCTGGTTGGGGATGACGATCAACGTATCGACATGCTGGGTGAGAAGCTCGATGCCGCGCTCGGCCGTCTGCATGCGGCGAACGCCTTCGAAATGAAAGGGCTTGGTGACCACACCGACGGTCAGAATGCCCTGCTCCTTGGCGGCGCGGGCAATGATCGGAGCGGCCCCCGTGCCGGTGCCACCGCCCATTCCGGCGGTGATGAAGCACATGTGCGAGCCAGCCAGATGATCGAGGATTTCCGACAGGGCTTCTTCGGCCGCCGCGGCGCCAATCTGGGGTTGCGATCCGGCCCCAAGACCCTGGGTGAGAGCCGTTCCCATCTGTACCCGCCGCTGGGCGCCGTTCTGCAACAGTGCCTGGGCGTCGGTATTGGCGACGACGAACTCAACGCCTTCGAGCCGGCTTTCGATCATATTATTGACGGCATTGCCACCCGCGCCACCGACGCCGAAGACGGTGATCCGCGGTTTCAGGTCCTGCAGGTTGGGAACGGTAAGTTTGATGCTCATGTTTTGGCGTCCGGAAGTTTGATTTTCCCCGGCGTCCATCTTTCTTACCCAAACCATAACAAATGGTTAACGCCCGCTAACCAAACCGCTCAAATTCTTCGAAAATTGACTCAATACGAGTCGCCGGTCTAACCTCGGGTTCACATTTGGCGCCTGTGCAGGGCTGACCAAACGGCTCTTGTGCCACAACTCAATTTTAGATTGTGTGATTGATAAGGGGCATTCGGCGATCCAGCGGCCGACCCGGCTTACATAGCCAGACCCAGCCGGTGCCAGGAGGAGGCCGATTGCTTTCGGATAACATAGTGGGCGTCGGCACGGGTCAGCGCCTCCGAGGTGACTGGGACCGGGTGAGCCGGATTTCGAGGATTCCGGACGAGGTTGGCACTTCCCAGCCATCGTCCGGATTGTTCTCATCATGCGCAGATCAATCGATGCCGGACTTTAACTCCTCGGAGAGGAGATCTTCGGCGACGGGTCACGGCTTGTTCATGCCGCCGGAAGCGGAGCGGAGAACCGCCCGCAAATCCGATCTCACAACGTGCGTTCGCGCAATTTGCGATTTTCCAGCCGGAATCTCGGCAGCAGCGGGCGGCAATTGCGATTGCGTTGAAATGCCCAATATGTGAAGTTTCCAGGCGCAACGTGATCGCTCGCGGTTTCCATGCAACTTCGGAAGCACAGATGAAAATCGATTACACGGTGTTTGACAAGTTGTTGTGCCCAAAATGCGATTCTCCTGTCTTCGAATCGTCGACAGACACCATTGGCTGCACAAAATGTTCGAGCTCCTTTGATTACAAGTTTGGAGTCGTGGACTTGTTGATCGGCAAGTCGAAAAAAACCAAACTTGAAGACTTGGACTACGATGCCAAGGCCGGCTTGGACTCCAACATGATCGATAAGATCGGACAGAGTTGGGCCGCCGTCTTTGACAATGCCGCGGTTGACCTTGATGGCAAAGCGTTCTGGAAATCGGGGCCGGCACAGGCGCGCTGACTCTCGGGCTACTCAGAAAATCGAAGGCAAAGCATATCGTCGCCACCGACATTTCTGAAGTATTCTTGCGTACCACACTGGTCCGGGCGGGGGCGGAACCCAGACTGACGGCCGTGCGTTGTGATTGCAACTCACTGCCTTTGCGCAATCAATGTTTTGATGTGATCGTTGGCCGGTCGATCCTTCACCATTTGCTGGATTACGACAAAGTTCTAGCCCAATGCGCGCGCCTCCTTGTCGAGGGCGGCAAGGCGTTCTTTTTCGAACCCTTGTTGGAGGGCAAGATCGTCATTGCGCTGTTCGGTGCCATGGTTGCAAAGCTGGCAGAGCGGGAGAGCGATCCCGATCTGAGCGCCAATGACCTCAAGGCGATACGGGCCATGATCCGCCACATCACTCTCGCCTCCTGGTATCCACAGGATCGCGAGTCGCTGGCAAAAATTGAAGACAAATTTGTCTTCACACTGCCGGGCATGCGTGAAACCTGTCTCAAGGCCGGATTTAAGTCGGTGCAGTTTCTCAGCGACGACCGGCCGAGGGACTCGTCATTTTGGTCCTATTTCACCTTCAATATGAAGAATCTCGGCATTGATCCCGCCAAGATTTCGAAATACCAATTTCTCGCCGAACCAGTCAAACAAACCTTGGGCCAGTGTTCGGAGCTATTCCATCAACCCATGGGATATTTTTGCCTTTCGAAATGATCGCGCTCCGATGCCGGGAAGAACAATTTCCGCAAACCAACCGTTGCTTGCGCCTGGCGCCGACGGCCAATTAATTGAATAAGTCACCATGATTTTCAGG
This sequence comes from Hyphomicrobiales bacterium, assembly GCA_031370475.1. GTDB lineage: Bacteria > Pseudomonadota > Alphaproteobacteria > Rhizobiales > Aestuariivirgaceae > Aestuariivirga. Next base: position 8,706 of record JANMQL010000412.1, read on the forward strand.
CGCGACAATTTCAATATTCGCCTTACTGCGATTACCTGAACTGTCAAAAGCTCTCGGCAATCCAGCGGCCGACTTTGCGCACATATCCGCGTTCGCTTGGCGCCAAGGAATGGGCCGACTGTTTCGGGACGATGTAGTGGCCGTCGGGCTTGAGCGCGTACTGCAACAGGCCGCAGCAGACCGCAAAGCCTGGATTATGGGCGGCTTCCGGCATACCGGGCATGGATTGCGGCACGCCCAGCCTGACCTGCCGGTCGAACCATTGCGCCGCCACTTCCCGTACCCCTGTCAACTGGCTGGCCCCGCCGGTCAACACCATGCGGCGGCCGCCGAGACGGGCAAAGCCGGAGGCCTCGAGCCGGTCGCGAACCATCTCGAAAATTTCCTCCAGCCGCGGCCGGATGATCCCGATGAGCATGGATTTCGGCACCTTCTGCACCGTATCGACACCGCGCTCGCCGAGCAACGGCACCGAGATCATGTCGCGCTCGTCGACCGCCGAGGCGAGCGCCGAACCCCACAGGGTTTTCATGCGCTCGGCATGGGCGATGGTGGTGGAAAGTCCGCGCGCGATATCGTTGGTGATGTGGGCGCCGCCCACCGCAATAACATCGGCGAAAACCAGATTGCCTTCATAGAAGATCGCGAAGCTGGTGGTGGCACCCCCCATTTCAATAAGCGTGATGCCGAGCGACAGCTCGTCTTCCGCCAGCGTCGAGCGTGCCGCCGCATAGGGCGCCATGACGAAACCCGCCGTTGTAAGATGCGCGTGCTCGATGGCCAGCGACAGGTTGCGTAGATGCGCGGGCTCCACCGTGACGACGCCAAGATCGACGCCGAGCCGGTCGCCGAAAAGGCCGAGCGGCAATTTGACACCCTTGGCATCGCCGACCTGATACTGGATCGGCGCGATGTGCAGCACATGACGGCGGCCGGGATCGACCTGGGCCAGCGCGGCGGCGAAGACCCGGTCGAGATCGCGCGAACTCACCTGCCCGGCCTGCGTTTCCACCCTGGCGCCGTAACTGAACGATTGCGGCCGGCCGCCCGAGACATTGACGAAAACTTCGGAAATCGAGCGTTGCGCCATGCGCTCCGCCCCATCGACGGCCAGTCTGATGGCGCGTTCCGCTTCCTCGACATCGATAATCGATCCCGCCCGGATACCCCGAGAGGCCTGATGACCAAGTCCGAGAATGCGCAGTGATGGACGGGCCTCGCCACCGGGCATGCGATGCTTGGCCGGCGTTACTTCGGCGATCAGACAGGAGATTTTGGTCGAGCCCACGTCGAGAGCCGCCAGAATCCGTCCCGGCTCCGCCACCGGGCCTCGGCCGGGAGGTTTGCCATGCAACTGCACAACCGACATTGATACGCTATCCCCTACTCACTTCTTACCGGCCTCCGCCGGCGGTGCCTCGGCGACGGCGACCGTGAACCGGTCCGCCAGCCGCAAATCCAGCGACGTAATCCCCTTCGACAGCAGCCCCTGCGTTGCATCCAGTTTCCCGGCCAGCGCCAGCGCCGCCTCGACATCGCGTTCTGGCAACAGAACCGTCACGCCATTGTCGAGATAGAGCGTCCAGCGGCGCAAGCCCACCCGCGCCGCCGCCCGAACCTTCGCTTTTAAGGCCGGAACCGCTTCCAGTTGGTTAACGAGTTCTCCCGCCGCGATCTGCGCGCCGTCCCCCGAAACCAGCGGCAGCCTGGCCTGCGCCGCCGATGGAATGCCGCTCATGGCGGCGCCGCTGCGGTCGATGACATAATAGGATTTGCCGCGCTGCCAGAGCGCAAAGGGCACCCGCTCGACAACCTCGACTTCAAGCTGGTTGGGGAATAGCCGCTGCACCTTGGCCGATGCGATCCAGTCGAGATTTTCGAGAATACGCCGGGCCTGCAAAGCATCGAAGCCGATGAGCGAGCCGCCCGGCTTCACACTGATCGCCGCCAGCACCGCCTCCGGCGCATGGTTGGTGAGGCCCTCGATCTTGATATCGTCCGCCGCCAGCCCCGCCAGCCCGGCGATGCGCCCCGGCAACTCGCGCCACGGGCTGCCATCATAATCGATATAGCCGCCGAGCATGAGGCCATGGAAAATCGTGGCGGCGAGCAGCGCCACCGCGCCGGCCCTGGCGGCGAAGCGCACCCGCTTGCGCTGGCCGAGCGCCAGCCAGGCTGTGGCGCCCCTGCTGCGGCGGGAATAGCTGCGGGAAGGAATTGTGCTCATCGGTCCACCGAAGCGTCGTTGATCATCCAGGTGACGAGTTCCTCGAAACTGTGCCCGGCATGGGCGGCAAGTTCCGGCACTAGCGAGGTGCCGGTCATGCCGGGCTGGGTGTTGATTTCGAGGAGAATGAGTTCGCCGTTCTGCCCCTCCGTGTCGTTATAGCGGAAATCGGCGCGCGATACGCCCCGGCAGCCCAGGGCTCGGTGAGCCTTGATCGCGTATTGCTGGCAACGCCGGTAAACGTCGTTTGGAATATCGGCGGGCAAAATGTGCTGCGAGCCGCCCGGCGCATATTTCGCCCGGTAATCGTAAAAACGGGCATCGGAAATAATGTCGATAACGCCAAGCGCCACATCGCCCATCACCGCGCAAGTGAGCTCGCGCCCCGGAATGAAACGCTCGGCCATCACCTTGTCGCCATAAACGGCACGCTGCTCAAGGATGATCGCCGCCGGACCATTGGACTTCTCATCGACGATAAGCACGCCGACACTCGAACCCTCATCCACCGGCTTCAGCACGTAGGGCAGGGGCATCGGATGTCCGGTTGCCGCCAGTTCGAGATCGACCAGGCGGCTTTCCGCCACCGCAATGCCGGCGGCGCGGAACAGGGCCTTGGATTTTTCCTTGTGCATGGCGAGCGACGACGCCAGCACGCCGGAATGGGTATAGGGAATCTGCAGGGTCTCCAGCACCGCCGAAGCGCAACCGTCCTCCCCCCATTTGCCGTGCAGCGCATTGAACGCGACATCGGGCTTGAGGTCCTGCAAGACGTTCACCACCGTCTCGCGCTTCACATCGACCGGCACCACCACGAAACCGGCCCGGCCCAGCGCCGCGGCGCAGGCCTTGCCGGAAGAAAGGCTCACCTCGCGTTCCGCCGACCAGCCGCCCATCAGCACCGCGACCGTGGTATTCTTGGGATCGCGCTTGCTCATGCCGGAACCCCGATACGCTTGATCTCCCAGTCGAGGTCGACACCGGAAGTTTCCTTGACGCGGCGGCGCACCGTCTCGCCGAGCTCTTCGATCTGGGCGGCGGTGGCGCCGCCCTCATTGATCAGGAAGTTGCAGTGCAGGTCGGATACCCGCGCGGCACCCACGGCGAAGCCGCGCATGCCGGCATTGTCGATCAATTGCCAGGATTTCTGCCCCGGCGGATTCTTGAACGTCGAGCCGCCGGTGCGGCTTTTCACCGGCTGCGTCGACTCGCGGCTGTCGGTGATCTTGTCCATCGCCGCGGAAATTTCCGCGCGCTTGCCGGGCCGGCCCCGCAACAGGGCCTCGGTGAAGATCAAGTCTTCCGCCGCGCCACAATGCCTATAGGAATATTTCATGCCGGCATTGGAAAGCACCTGCGCGGTCCCCGATCTGTCCACCGCCCGCGCCGCCACCAGCACATCCTTGGTCTCGCCGCCATAGGCCCCGCCGTTCATGCGAAGAGCACCGCCGATGGTGCCCGGGATACCTCTCAGAAAGGTTAATCCATCGATATCGTGTTCGAGGGCGAAACGGGCAACCCGCACGTCGAGAACCGCGGCACCGCAGCGGATGCGAGAATCGGGCTCGACCGCGATTTCGGAAAACCCCCGGCCCAACCGGATGACGACTCCCGGAACACCGCCGTCACGCACCAAAAGATTGGAACCGACGCCGATCACACAGACCGGAATTTCCTGAGGTGTGCCCGCCAGAAACGCCGCAAGATCGGCCTCGTTGGCCGGCGCGAACAGGACTTCCGCCGATCCGCCGACCCGGAACCAAGTAAGGCCGGCGAGCGGCGCGTTGGACTCGAGCCGCCCTTCGACCTTGGGCAGCAGCCGCAGCAGCGCCTCGCCGTCGAGAGCCGCCATTACGCCTTACCCCCGCCGTCGAGGGCGGCGAGCTGGCCGGGCAGAGCGTAGGCCCATTGGGTGATGGTTCCCGCACCCAGGCAGACGACGATGTCGCCGGGTTTCGCCAGCCCGCGCACCAGCGGCGCCAGTTGTTCGGGCGCGTCCAGCCTGTGCACGGCCCGGTGGCCGCGTGCCCGGATGCCTTCGACGAGTGCCGCATGGCTCGCACCCTCGATGGGCGGTTCGCCCGCCGCATAGACTGGCGCCACGATCACCGAGTCGGCATCGTTGAAGCAGGTGCAAAAATCGGCGAACAGACTGGAAAGCCGCGTATAGCGGTGCGGCTGCATGACGGCGATCACCTTTCCGCGCGTCACCGTTCGCGCCGCGCGCAGCACTGCCGCGATCTCCACCGGATGGTGACCGTAATCGTCATAGACGGTAATGCCATCATGAGCGCCGGTACGGGTGAAGCGGCGTTTGACGCCGGTGAAGCTCTTGAAGCCCTTGCGGATCATGTCGTCGGAGATGCCGAGTTCGTTGGCCACCGCCAGGGCCGCCGTCGCATTCATGGCATTGTGGTCGCCGGGCATTTGCAGGGAGAGGCCGCCGATGTCCTGGAAGGCGCCTGACCGCCGGTTGGTCAGACGCACCGAAAACCGCGTCTCGCCGTCCGCGTAAGCCACATCGGAGAGGCGGACATCGGCCTGCGGACTGTGACCGTAGGTAATGACCCGGCGGTCGCGAACCTTGCCGATCAGCTCCTGCACGATCGGATGGTCCATGCACATGACGGCAAAGCCATAGAAGGGAATGTTCTCGACGAAGGCGGCGAATGCCTCCTTGGCCTTGTCAAAGGAACCGTAATGGTCGAGGTGCTCGGGGTCGATGTTCGTTACGATCACCACGTCGGCCGGTAGTTTGACGAATGTGCCGTCGGACTCATCCGACTCGACCACCATCCAGTCGCCCTTGCCGAGCCGGGCATTGGTGCCGTAAGCGTTGATGATACCGCCGTTGATGACCGTGGGATCGAGACCGCCGGCATCGAGCAGCGCCGCGACCAGCGACGTCGTCGTGGTCTTGCCGTGGGTGCCGCCCACCGCCACGCAGGACTTGAAGCGCATCAATTCGGCCAACATCTCGGCCCGTCGAACGATCGGCAGATAGCGGGCCCGGGCCTCGGTAAGTTCCGGGTTATCGGGTTTCACCGCCGAGGAGACCACCACCACCTGCGCCTCGCCGAGATTTTCAGCTTTATGGCCGATGGCGACGGCGATGCCGTTGCTGCGCAGCCGCGCCACGTTGTAATTATCGGCGAGATCGGAGCCCTGCACTTTGTAACCAAGCGTTGCCATCACCTCGGCGATGCCGCTCATGCCGATACCGCCGATGCCGATGAAGTGGATCGGACCTGTTTCGCGCGGCAGTTTCATGTCGTCAGCTTTCCTGCAATCCGTTGGGTGAGATCGGCCAGGCGCCGAGCCGCATCGGGCCTGCCATGGCTCAACGCCGCCTGCGCCGCCTGTCTGAGTTCGCTCTCCTGATACCGCAGCCGTGTCAGAAATGCGGCAAATTCCTGGGGCTGGAGTCCCGCTTGCGAGCGAACCCATCCAGCACCCACCGCGGCAAAACTCTCGGCATTGCGCAACTGGTCGTTGTCGATGGCGTGCGGCAGCGGCACCATGATGGCCGGCCTGCCGATGACGCCGAGTTCGGCGATGGTCGAGGCGCCGGAACGGCAGATGACCAGATGCGCCGCGGCGATGCGTTTTGGCATGTCGTTAAAAAAGGGTTGCGCTTCGTAGTTCAATTCCATCGCCTCATAGGCGGCGCTGACCACTTCGAGATCGCCGCCGCGGCATTGCTGCACCAGGCGCAAATTCCGGGTCATCGCCTTGGGCAGTTCCTTGAGAACCTCCGGCATGAAATCGGCGAAAAATTTCGCTCCCTGGCTGCCGCCGAAGACCAGGAGATTGAAAGGCAGATCGGCGGCCGGCGGCGAATAGGGGGTGGCCTTCTCTGCCAGCACCAGGTCGCGCACCGGATTGCCGGTGACAGTCACGTTCTCCGCCGCGCCGTTCGGCAGATCGGCCATGTTCGGAAACGACGCGGCAACGGCTGTCGCGAACTGCGCCAGGAGCCGGTTGGCCCGGCCCATGACCGCATTCTGGTCGTGGATCAGCGTGGGAATCTTGATTCGCGTTGCGGCCAGAAGCGGCGGCAGCGACGGATAACCGCCAAAACCCACAACGGCGGCAGGCTTGAGTTTTTCAAGAATGACGCGCGCCCTGCGATAGCCGCGATAGAGCCGCAACAGTTGCAGCGGCAAGGCCCAGGGCCGGCGCAGGGTGAGCGTCGCGGCGGGAACGATATGGGTTTCAAGCGCTGGAAACGACTTTCCGTAATCGCGCACCCGTTCGTCGGTCATCAAATGCACGAGAATCCCGCGCCGCACCAATTCCTCGGCCAGCGCCTGGGCCGGAAACAAATGGCCGCCGGTGCCGCCGGCGGCGAGCACCACGGTATTCCTGGAAACGCTGGAATGGACCCCGTCGCTCATTTTCGACTCAAGCCGCAACCGTCTGCCAGCCGCCCGCCGGCACGGCGATACCGGGCCGGCGCCGCGCGAAGGCCAGCATCAGCCCCATCGCCAGCGCCATGCCGATGAGCGAGGAGCCGCCATAGGAAATGAACGGAAGCGTCATGCCCTTGGCCGGCAGGAGCGAGACATTGACCGCCATGTTGATGAGCGCCTGGAAGCCGAACACGGCGACCAGCCCGGTCATGGCAAGCGCCGGATAGGGATCGGGCTCGGTCTTGGCCCGTGCCAGCACGCGTAGCACGATGAAGGCGAAGAGCAGCATCAGCGCCAGGCAGGCGATGAGTCCGAACTCCTCGCCCACCACCGCGAAGGCGAAATCGGAATGGGCATCGGGAATAATGCGCTTGGCCTCGCCGCCGCCCGGACCCGTGCCCATCAGACCGCCATTGCGGAAGGCCTGGATCGCCGCGTCCACCTGGAATGTATCGCCGGTTTCCGGATTGAGGAAGCGGTCGATACGCGAAGCCACGTGCGGCACCATGAGATAGGCGGCGGCAGAGGCCACGCCGGTGACGCCGGCCAATCCCAAGATGGCTGTCCATGAAATTCCATAGACCAGCAGCATGGCCGCGAATGTGACGATCGCCAGCGCCGTCTGGCCGAAATCGGGTTGCAACACGAGAAGGCCCACGAACAGGCCGAGAAGCGCAAAGGAGAGGATATGTCCCGGCATTTCCGGGCGCCGCGTATGTTCCGCCAGAAACCATGCGGCTATGACAACGAAGGCCGGCTTCACGAGTTCCGAGGGTTGCAGGTTGAAAGACCCGATATTGATCCAGCGGTGCGCACCCTTCACCTCGGGGCCCCAGTAGAGTGCCGCCACCATCAACGCCAGCGAACCGGCGAGAATGACGAAGGCGCTACGGCGCGCCTGCGCCGGGCTGAGAAACGATGCGCCGATGAAGACGGGCACGGCCAGGACCAAATAGAGAAGCTGATTCTTCACGAAGTGGAATGACTCGAGTCCGATGCGCTCGGCCACCGGCGGGCTCGCCGCCATGGCGATCAGCACGCCCATGGCCATCAGCAACAGAACCGCGGTCATCAGTGCCCGGTCGACGGTGAACCACCATTGGGCGAGAAGCCCGCGATCGCTACGACTTAACAGCATCGACCCCTCCCTGGGTTTTCATGATGGCGCCGGGCAGCCGCGCCACCGCCTTGACGAAGGCATCGCCCCGCACCTCGAAATTCGGATAGTGATCGAAGGACGCGCAGGCCGGCGACAGCAGAACCACCGCCCCCTTCCGGCGATCGGCAATCGCATCGCGCGCCGCCGCTTCGACCGCCCGCTCCAGCGTGCCGCATTGTTCGATCTGAGTCCTGCCTTGCAATGTACGGGAAAATTCTTCGGCCGCCTGGCCGATGAGATAGGCCTTGACCACCCTTGCAAACAGCGGCTTCAGCGGCTCGATGCCGCCCGCCTTGGCAATGCCGCCGGCAATCCAGTAGATCGTGTCGAAGGAGGCCAGCGCCTTTTCCGCCGCATCGGCATTGGTGGCCTTCGAGTCGTTGACGAAGGCGACGCCGGCGACGCGCCCAACTTCTTGCATTCGGTGAGAAAGCCCCGGGAAGCTCTTGAAACCACTTCGGATTTCAGCCGTGTTGAGTCCCAGCGCCCGGGCCGCGCCATAGGCCATGCAGGCATTCTGCCAGTTATGCGCGCCTTTCAGCGCCGGCATTCCGGCGAGATCGATGCGCGCCGTCTCCTTGCCGTTTCGCACATCGCGCAGGATACCGTCGGGCGCCGAAACGCCGTTCGCCAGATAGCGGAGAACCGACACGCGCCGCAGCGTCGCGTCGGAATGAATGCGATCGGCGATTGCCGCGCACCAGGGATCGTCGACGCCGCAGATTGCAGCATCGCCCGCACCCTGCTTGGCGAAGATACGTGATTTCACCGCGGCATAATTTTCCATGCTCCCGTGCCGGTCGAGATGGTCGGGCGTGATGTTGGTGAGAATGCCGGCATCGGGCTTAAGTCCCGGCATCAGGTCGATCTGGAAGGAGGAAAGCTCCAGCACATAGATGCGGTCCTTCGCGGGCGGCCGCATCAGGAAGGCGGCGGTGCCGATATTACCGCCGACATCGGCGTCGCGGCCGGCAGCGCGGAACAGATGGCCCACCAGAGCAGTGGTCGTCGATTTGCCGTTGGTTCCGGTGATCGCCACCAGGCGGGCGCCACTGCCGGCGAGCTCGCGCCGAAACACTTCCGTATCGCCGATCACCTCAATTCCGGCGGCCCGCGCCTTGACCACCGTCCAGTGCGGCTGGGGATGGGTGAGCGGCACGCCGGGGCTGAGAACCAGCGCAGCGAGCCCGGCGAAATCCAAGTTGCGCAAATCCGAGACCGGCAGGCCGGCGCTCCGGGCTCTCTCCAACGTTTCCTCCGAGTCGTCCCAGGCATGAACGGCGGCACCGCCCAGCCGCAGCGCTTCGGCGCAGGCCGTGCCGGAGCGCGCCAGTCCGAAGACCGCAACTTTCTTGCCGCGAAATGTGGTTGCCGGAAACAAGCCCGCCTCACCTGAGCTTGAGGGTTGAGAGGCCGATCAGCGCCAGCACGAAGGCGATGATCCAGAAACGGATCACGATGGTCGGTTCCTTCCAGCCCTTTTGCTCGAAATGATGGTGCAGCGGCGCCATGGCGAAGACACGTTTGCCGGTCAATTTGAACGACACGACCTGGACGATGACCGAGGCGGTTTCGAGAACGAACAACCCGCCGATGATGGCGAGCACGATCTCGTGCTTGACCGCCACCGCAATGGCACCCAGCGCGCCGCCCAGCGACAGGGAACCCGTATCGCCCATGAAGATCATGGCCGGCGGCGCATTGAACCACAGGAATCCGAGCCCGGCGCCGACCAGCGCGCCGCAGACGATGGTAAGTTCGCCGGTACCCTTGACGAAGTGAAGCTGCAGATATTCGGAGAACACCGCGTTGCCGACCAGATAGACGATCAGTCCGTAACTTGCCGCTGCCGTCATCACCGGCACGATGGCGAGCCCGTCGAGGCCGTCGGTGATGTTGACGGAATTTCCGGCCCCGACGATCACCAAGGCTCCCACCAAGATGAAAAAACCGCCGAAGGGAATGAGCACGTCCTTGAAGAAAGGAACGGCCAATGAACTCGACAGCGGTTTCTCGCCGATCCACATGAAGATGGCGACAGCAATGCCGGCAATGGCGAATTCGGCGAGGAGCCGCACCGTTCCGGAGAAGCCCCGCGTCGAGGAGCGCGTGACTTTCAGAAAATCGTCGTAGAATCCGATGGCGCCGAAGCCGAGGGTGAC
>JANMQL010000414.1:0-3746 GCA_031370475.1 Hyphomicrobiales bacterium
GAGCAGCAGATTGCGCCCCACCCGCAGCAGCGCCACGTCCATGTGACCGTCCCCGTCGACATCCAGCGGATAGGCGCCCGTTGCCATTGCCGCTTCCTTGCCGAGATCGAAAGGCACTTCGCGGAATTTCAGCGCCCCGCCCACCGGGCTTTCATTGACATAGAGGCGCGCCGGGTTCTTGCCGCCGGCCAGCAAGAGATCGGGCTTGCGATCACCGTTGCAGTCGAAAGCGGCACCGCCACCGCCGACGAAGAACTCCCACGGGCCGCCATAGACGTGATCGACGCCGGCCGCGTGCGCCTCCTCGATCATTGCGGGAGTGTCATTGACGGGCTGCAGCGGCGCTTCATCGGCGAGAGCCGGCGCGGCAAGGAGAAAAATGCTCAGCCAGCGGATCATTTCGGTATCACCAGCGTCTTGAGGAAGGCGATGATGCCGGAGCGCACCGCCTCGTCCGCCTTGACATAGGCATCGCGCGCCGTCCGCGCCTCGCCGCCATGGGCGCGGATCACCTCGTCAAGGGTGCCGAGATCGCCGCGATGGCCGTAGGGCGCGGTCGAGCCGATGCCCCACAATTCCGCCGTCATGAACACGTCGCGCTCCACGAAGCGCTGGCCCATGATCTCGTTGCCGAGCGTTGCCACCTGGGTATCGACGATCACATGGCGCTTCAGATCGCCGAAGAGGGGCACAAGCCATTCGCCCTTGTCGTTGCGCTTGATGGCCTTGGCCCAGGGCCGCTCGGCTAGATCGAGGGCGATCGTCTCGCTTACATCCTTGGCCCGCAAGGTGCCGGCCGCGTCATAGGGTCCGGGCTCGCTGAACACCATGGATTTGAGCGGCAGGTAGGGCATGTGGCAGGCGGCACAGCCGAGATCGTCAAAGGACTTCTCGCCCGCCGCCGCGGCGGCTTGCCAGTTTCGGGGAATATCCACACGCCGCACCGGCGGCGCCAGCTCGGCCTGGAACAGGGTCACCGCCGAGATATCGCCCTCGCCCATTTCGTCGGGTTTCTTGTCCTCGTCGAAATCGGCGGTGCCGGTCCAGCGCATACCGAAGCGCTCGGTCGCCTGAATGCCGTGATGCACGTTCATGGCGTTGACAGTGAATTGCCTGAGCGAGGCGAACACGCCTTTCTGGCTGAACGGCCGCACCACCAGGTCGGTATCGACGCCCTGCAATTTGCTGACATCGACGACGCCGTCCGGCTTGGCGGTGAGTTTGCCGAAGCTCACGCCCTTGGCCGCAAGATCGACGGTGACGGCGGCCTTCGTCTGGCGTGCCTCCTTCAGCGCGGCCTTGCGCTGCGCCTGAAGATCGGCGGTCATCTCGCGGGCCAGGAGTTCGACCAGACCCGAACCGGTCAGCGTGTTGGAATTGCGCTCATTGGAGAATTGCGGATCGATCGAGTCGAAATCGGCGCTCTCGAAGCCCTCCGAGACGAACACGTTGGCGACGAAATCGCCGGCAGCACCGGTGATGGGATCGTTGTGACATCCGGAACAGGCGTTGGCGTCGGGCCCGCCGGTGCGCTGGAAGGCGGCATTCTCGCCGCGCTTGCGCTTGGTCGGCACGATCGCCTGCGTTGCCTTGGGACGGCCGGCGCCGTCGAGAACCGTGAATTTGGCGGTAAACAGGTCTTTGCCGCGGTCGAGCAGCCGCTGCAGGTTGCTCTTGGCCAGGTTTGCGGCGTCGTCATAGCTGAGTGTTTGGCCCACATGCCCCTCGGCCCATGGCAATTCTTCCGCCGCAGCCACCGTCGTCAGGGCCGCCGTGGCGGCAAGCGTCAAGGTGAGACGTATCATCCGGCCCTCTCCATTGTGAGTGCATCTTCAAGCGGAAGTCCGGCCGCGAAAACCTCGCGGTCGAGATGGCGCAGGGCGCTGTCGATCGTGCCCTTGACGATCATGTCGGTGCCGATCGGCACCACGTCGATATCGACATTGCGGCGCAGCGCATCGACCACGCCCTCCTCGATCGCCCGGCGCAGGCTGGGTTCGATGAGCGCGATGGCGCGGGTGCCCGGTCCCGCCAGCACGATGTGATCCGGGTTGAGGATGGCGATCACCCGCGCGATGCCGTAGCCCAAGGCCTCGCCCGCCCGCTCGAAGGCGGCCACGGCGCGCCCATAACCTTTTCGCGCCTTGGCTTCGAGTTCGAGCATGGTTTCTTGCGGAACCGCCGAATGCGACGGGCTGGTCGAATCCGGCAGGCCGGCCGCGGCGCGATAGATGCCATAGTCCGCCGCATAGGCCTCGATGCAGCCCTCGCGGCCGCAGCGGCAGAGCGGCCCGTGCGGAATGTGGTTCATGTGGCCGAATTCCGCCGCCGCCCCGGTCGAGCCGTGATAAACCGCGCCATTGACGATCAATCCCATGCCGACGCCGTAACCCATGAACACCACCGCCGTGGTTCCGCCATAGCGCTTGCGGTCGGTGCCGATCAGGCCTTCGGCGATCATGTTGGCGTCGTTGGCGACCGAGCAGGGAATGGCAAGCGCCTGCGCGATGGGGCCGCCCAGCGGAATATTCCGTTGACTGAAGGCCGGGCTCCACACGATGCTGCCGGCCTGGGTGTCGGCAAGTCCCTGCACCGCGATGCCGATCCGCGCCACCGACGCTCTGGCCACGCGAAAGCGGGTGAGGAAGGCCTTGATTTCGGAGGCCACCGCATGGCCGAAAGCCAGGCGGTCGGCCTCATAGGTCGGCAGCCTGATGGCGGCGCGCCGCCGCACCTCGCCGCGGAAATCGGCGAGCCCCAGTTCCACCCCGTCGATCGAGATCTTCACTGCAAGCACATTGGCGGCAAGCGGATTGAGATCGAGGCGGGTGAGCGGCCGCCCGCGCTTCAAGGGCTCTTCCGGCTGATCGTCCTCGGCCGGCGCGCGAATGAGACCCTGATCGATGAGCTGGCCAGAAATCGATGTGATGGTGGCCGGCGAAAGGCCGGTCAGGCGGCCCAATTCGACACGGGCGAGGGGCCCCTTCTGGCGCAAGGTTTCCAACACGATGCCGCGGTTCTGCCGCCGCACCAGTTCGCTATCGGCCTTGGCACGCATAGCTGTCATTCGCACCCGCAGCATCGATTATCGCGCCGCACAATCACTTTTTTCATGTCGGATATTGACTCGGAACCGGAGTTGCCGCAACATTTTTTTGGACGCCGAAATAAAACAATTCACCCAAACGTCCACGGCCCAGGTTCCGCGTTGCCCGGTTCGACACCGGTAAGGGAGGGCGTCCCGCGGTTCGGCAAGCTGCTGAGGAGGAGCCAAGAATGAACCGCAAGATTTTCACCCTGATGGCGGGTGCCCTGATGCTGGGCATGTCGTCGATGTCGGCGATAGCCGCCGGCAAGACCATCGCCGTGGCCTGGAAGACCTTTCAGGAAGAGCGCTGGAAAACCGACGAAGCGGCGATCAAGGCCGTGGTCGAAGCGGCCGGCGACAAGTTCGTTTCGACCGACGCTCAGCTTTCCGCCGCAAAGCAGCTCACCGACATCGAAGGTCTGGTGACCCAGAAGGTCGACGTCATTCTGGTCGTGGCGGTCGACTCGGACGCCATTCTGCCGGCTTTCCAGACCGCGGCCGATGCCGGTGTGAAGATGATTTCCTATGACGTTCTCGTCGAGGATCCGAACGCGCTTTACATCACCTTCGACAATGTCGGCGTCGGCCGCCTGATGGCCAAGGAAATCCTTAAAGTGAAGCCCGAGGGAGACTACGCCTTCATCAAGGGCGACAAGGC
>JANMQL010000272.1:0-4300 GCA_031370475.1 Hyphomicrobiales bacterium
GCTCACATGCACATGCATGCCGGAGCCCGTCCATTGCGAATAGGGCTTGGCCATGAAGGTGGCGGCAAGGCCGTGCTTCTCGGCCACCGCCTTGATCAGCCGCTTCAGCATGATCGCCTCGTCGCAGGCCTTGAGCACGTCGGCGCGGTGGCGCAGCACGATTTCCATCTGGCCCGGCGAATATTCCGAGATCAGCGTCTTGGCGGGCAGGCCCTGGATTTCGCACCAGGCATAGAGGTCCTTGAAGAAGGGAGCAAAATCGTCGAGATCCTGCAGGTAATAGGCCTGATAGTGCTGCGGCCGGAACTCGTTGATCAGCGACTTGGGCGCGGCGGGCTTGCCCGCCATCGCCGCTTCGCGGTCCATCAGGTAGAACTCGAGTTCGACCGCGCCAACCGGGGTCATGTTCAATTCGCTCTTGAAGCGATTGGCGATTTTCTCAAGGACGCTGCGCGGATCGAAAAAGTGCGGGATTCCGTCGAGGTCGGAGATCGAAGCCACATATTGGGCGGTGGGCTCCTCCATCCACGGCACGCGCACCAGGCTGCCGGGCACCGGCCACATCAGCATGTCGCGGTCGCCCTCGTCGAAGACGAGGCCGGTTTCGGGCACGTCCTGTCCGGTCACGTCGAGGACCAGCGCCGAAATCGGCATGAAGCGGCCGTCCTTCCAGGCGGGCACCAATTCGTCGCGGCGCAGAATCTTGCCGCGCGCCACGCCGCAGATGTCGGTCCACACGACGTGAATGCTTTGGATATCGGGATTGGCGTCGAGAAAGGCGCGGGCCTCTGCCTCGCGGTGGGGAAATACGAGAGCCATTTTTTACTCCGGCTTCAGCTCGTCAGTTCGGTCAGGCAGCGATCGAGTGCTTCGATCATCCGGTTGACGTGCGCCTCGGTGGTTGCCGGGCAGACGAGCATCATGTTGTGGAACGGCGTGATCACCACGCCGCGGTTGAGAAGATGGTGATGCACCGCCCGGTCGACGGGCCGGTGGATCACTTTGGCCGCCTCGCCGCCATTGCGCGGGCGATCGGGGCAGCACATGAATTCGACACGGGCGCCGGCGCGCACGACGTGCCAATCCACGCCATGTTTGATGATGACATCCGCGATGCCCTTTTCGAGCTTCTTGGCGAGCGCGATCAGGGGCGCGAAAGCCTCCCGGGTGAAATAGGTCTCGAGAACCGAGCGCATCAGGGCGAGCTGAATCTTCGAGCCCGACAATGTTGTGCCGATGCCGGAATGGCCGGGGGTGCGGGTTTCGAGATATTTGCCGATGCGTTGGGCGATGGGTGCGGAGAAGCCATAGACGGCGGCGGGAATGCCACCGGCAATGGGCTTGCCGAGCACCAGTCCGTCGGGCTCGAGGCCGTGCTCGCCGCTATAGCCGCCGGGGCCCGAGGACAGGCAATGGGTCTCATCGAGGATCAAGAGCGTACCGGTGCGGCGCGTCACCTCGCGCAGGCTCGCGTGGAAGCCGTCGTCGGGCAGCACCATGCCGACATTGGTCATGACTGGCTCGGCCAGCACGCAAGCGACATCGCCAGGAGCGAGGGCCGCTTCAAGGGCGGGAATATCGTTGAACTCGATCACCTTGGTGAGTTCGGTCAGGTCGCGCGGCTCGCCGATCAAGGCCGGATCGGCCGCCGGCCGGCCGCCGTCGATGGTCACATAGGTTTCGTCGACGGCGCCGTGATAGCAGTGGTTGAAGATCAGGATTTTCTTGCGGCCGGTGATGGCCCGGCACCAGCGCAGCACGGCGCGGTTGGCATCGGATGCGGTGGACGTCACCTGCCAGGAAGGCAGGCCGAAGCGGTGCGCCAGCAGCTTGCCGACGATCGCCGCATCGGGCGACGGCATCATGGTGGTGAAGCCGTTGGCGCCCTCGCGTTGCAGCGCCTCGACCACGGGCCCCGGCGAATGGCCGAACATGGCGCCGGTGTCGCCGAGACAGAAATCGATGTAGCGGTTACCGTCGGCGTCGGTCAGGTCGACGCCATTGGCCTTGGCGGCGAACAGCGGGAAGGGCGTGCCCCAATCGACCATCCAGTGCATGGGAACGCCGCGCAGCCAGTTCCTGCCTGCGTCCTCGGAAAGCCTGCGGGAGTTGGGGCTGCGCTGGGCGAAGAGGGCGTCTTCACGCTGGAGCATGGCCGCAATCGAGGCTGCCGCGACGGTACGAGGCATGATTTCCTAATATGCTGTGGACGATGGCACTCTCCTAGCTGGGCGGCTGTCCGGCCACAAGCCCCATGGATTTCCGGGTTGGGACCGACTAGGTTGCAGCGCAGCAAAAGAGGACTTTGAGATGGGCCGTATTGTCTATGTGAACGGCGAGTATCTCCCTGAAGCGCAAGGGAAAATTTCAATATTCGACCGCGGATTCCTGTTCGCTGACGGGATCTATGAAGTGACTGCCGTTATAAATGGACGGCTGATCGATTACGCGCCGCACATGGAAAGATTGGAACGGTCCTTGCAGGAAGTCCGCATGGGATGGCCGTGCAGCAAGGATGACCTCAAAATCATGCATATGGAAATGATCAAGCGCAACAAGCTCGATCAGGGCTGGATCTATATGCAGATAACGCGCGGGGCCGCCGACCGGGACTTCAAGTTTCCCAAGAATGTAAAGCCCACTCTCATTGCCTTCACCCAGGAGAAGAACCTGATCGATAACCCGGACGCGGTTAAGGGCGTTAAGGTTATCACGGTTCCCGACATCCGCTGGACCAGACGCGATATCAAGTCGGTGATGCTGCTGGCGCCGGTGCTCGGCAAGCAGGCGGCTTACGAAGCCGGCGCCTTCGAAGCCTGGATGATCGAGGATGGCATGGTGACCGAGGGCACCTCGTCCAACGCCTATATCGTCAAGGATGGCAAGGTCGTCACCCGCGGCCTTTCGAACCGCATCCTCGCGGGTTGCACGCGGCGCTCGCTGTTCCGGCTCGCCCGGGAGCATGGCGTGGAAATCGAGGAGCGCGCCTTCAGCGCCGATGAGGCCCATGGCGCCGGCGAGGCGTTTCTCACCAGCGCATCCAATTTCGTTTTGCCGATCACCGAGATCGACGGCCGTCGTATCGGCGGCGGCCAACCGGGACCGGTGACGCGGAAGCTGCGTGAAATCTTCCTGCAAGAGGCCATGGCCCAAGCCCGCCCATGAACCACGAACGCCCCGGATTGCATCACTTCACCGTGCGCATGTCCTCGCAACTGCTCGAGGCGATGACGCTCGCCGCCGTCGAGGCCTATTGCTACGGCAAGCGCCAGAAGCGGAAGTGGCAGCCGGTGGAAACGCTGGGCTATATCTGGGGCTATAAGAAAATCGAGGGCGACCACACCATCATCTATCTCGACCGCACCAGTTTGAGCATCTCGTCGAGCCGCGGCATCGACAGCGTGCTGCCCAACAACGAGGCGGCGCTGCTCAAGAACGAAGTGGTGCTGCGCTGGTCGCCACATCTCACCATGCTCGGCGATTTCCACAGCCACGCCTACCGCACCCTCAAGCAGGTGCAAAAGATCGTCGGCTTCGAATTCTCCGGCGACGACTTCTCCTCTTTCCGCGGCGACGATTTGATCTGGGAGCAGTCGGACAACTCTCCGGTGATGCTGGCGATCACCGTGTGCCGGCTCGGCCGGGTGCGCGAGAATTTCGGGGGACACTTGCGCAACAACATCTACCGCTATGCCGTAGGCGAGTTCCAGTTCTGGATCAATGTGGCGGTCGGCTATCTCGACGAGGACGGCAAGCGCCAGCACACCGGCAACGCCCATTCCAAGGCCGATCTCGACATCGACTACTGGCACTACAACGCCGCCCGCGACCGGGTGCAGTTGCCGTAGCAGCGCGGGTTGCGCCTTGAGCGATCGGGCATTCCAACCTCCGTCATCCCGGCGAAAGCCGGGACCCATTGAAGATTTTCGTGCGGTACACTGCCACTTGAGATCGCTCAGGGGGTCCCGGCTTTCGCCGGGATGACGGAGATAGAGGAGCTAGGCAAACCGGCTACAGTTTCCCTTAACGCTGGCTCGTCTTCCAGTTGGGATTGATCCAAGGCTCCTGGTTCGACGGCGGCAGGGGCGCGCGGCCGAGGATGTGGTCGGAGGCTTTTTCGCCGATCATCAAAGTCGGCGCGTTGAGATTGCCGTTGGTCACCTGCGGCATGATCGATGAATCGGCGACGCGCAGCGCCTCGATGCCGATCACCTTGCATTCGTGGTCGACGACGGCGGTCTTGTCGGAGGCCGCACCCATCTTGCAGGTGCCGCAAGGGTGATAGGCGTGGCTGTGGAAA
>JANMQL010000041.1:0-2150 GCA_031370475.1 Hyphomicrobiales bacterium
TCATGTATTACGGCACCCGCGATTGGCTGAAGCGGCTGGAAGGCCTGGGCCGCATCCGGCTGACGCTCTTCGATCCGCGCAAGGAGGCCGCCCTCGCCGCTTCTCTGCAGCCGGGCAAGACCGATCTCGTCTGGATCGAAACGCCGCTCAATCCCACCTGGGACGTGATCGACATCGCCGCCGCGGCCCAGGCCGCCCATGCGGCGGGCGCCATTCTCGCCGTCGATGCCACGGCGACGGCCGCCGTCACCACCCGGCCGCTCGATCTCGGCACCGACATCGTCTTCCACTCGGCCACCAAATATCTCAACGGCCATTCCGACGTGCTGGCCGGCGTCCTGGTGGCGCGCACCCGAACCGAGCGCTGGCGGCAGCTCGCCATGCTGCGCACCAAAATGGGCTCGCCTTTGCCGCCGCTTGAATGCTGGCTCCTGATGCGGGGCATGCGCACCCTCTTCGTCCGCTACCGGCAGGCTTCCGCCAATGCCATGGCCATCGCCCGGTATTTCGAGAAGCATCCCAGGCTGGAGAGGGTCCTCTATCCGGGCCTGCCGTCCCATCCGGGCCATGCGGTGGCGCTGCGGCAGATGACCGATGGCTTCGGCGGCATGCTGTCATTGCTGATCCGCGGCGGCTTCGAGGATGCCAAGCGCCTGTGCATGCGCCTCAAGGTCATCGTCCCCGCCACGTCGCTGGGCGGTGTCGAAAGCTTGGCCGAGCACCGCAAGTCGGTGGAAGGCCCGTCGAGCCCGGTCCCCGGCAATCTCGTGCGTTTCTCCATCGGCATCGAGCATGTCGACGACCTGATTGCCGATCTGGAACAGGCCTTGGCGGGGCTTTGAGCGCTTCCCATATTGATGGCTTCGGCGGGGGCCGGAGCAGACCATGTTCGACGAAGCACAGCACCAATCCGCCAATGCAGCCGATGATTCATCCCTGATCGATGCCTATTCGGCCGCCGTCATGGGCGCCGTCGAGCGCGCCGGCCCGGCCGTCGTCCACATCGCCGTGCGCAAGGAACGCGGTGGCGTGGGCTCGGGCCTTGTGGTGGCCTCCGATGGTCTCATCCTCACCAACAGCCATGTGGTTGCGGGCGCCAGGGCGATCGAAGTCAGCATGGCCGACGGCCAGCATTCGACGGCCCGCGTCATCGGCGAGGACCCGCATACCGACATCGCCGTGCTGCGCACCGACGCGCAATTGCAAGCGCCGTCGCTGTCGATCCACGATTCGAAATCGATCCGTCCCGGCCAGCTTGCCATCGCCATCGGCAATCCTCTCGGTTTCGAGCAAACGGTAACGGCCGGCGTGGTCAGCGCCACCGGCCGCTCGCTACGGTCCGCCACCGGCCGCCTCATCGACGACGTCATCCAGACCGATGCCGCCCTCAACCCGGGCAATTCCGGCGGTCCTCTGGTTGATTCGCAAGGCCGCGTCATCGGCATCAACACCGCCGTCATCATGGGTGCCCAGGGCATCTGCTTCTCGGTCGCCAGCAACACGGCGCTGCATGTACTCACCCAAATCCTGCAGCACGGCCGGGTGCGCCGCGCCAGCCTCGGCATCGAAGGCGCCCAGACTCATATACCGCGCCATGTGGCGCGCTTCGCCGGCATCGAGCAGAAATCCGGCGTACGCGTCATGGCGGTCGCCAAGGGCGGTCCCGCCGAAGCGGCGGAAATCAAGCCGGGCGATCTCGTCATCGCCATCGATGGCGAACCGGCGCAAGGCATCGACGATCTGTTGCGGCTCCTCAACCACGAGCGCGTCGATGTTCCGGTGAAGGTCACGCTCCTGCGCAAGGGCGAGATGCGCGACCGTTATGTAACATCGGTCGAACGGCGCTATGGCGAATTGCAATTGAATTGACTGGCTCATCCTCGATTTCCCCTTCTCCCTGCCGCTTGCGGCGGGGAGAAGGTGCCCGAAGGGCGGATGAGGGGTGGTCTCGCCGCGAGTCATGCTGTCAAACCGTCACGCGGATAGCGGCCCCTCATCCGGCCGTTGGCCACCTTCTCCCCGCACTGTGTGCGGGGAGAAGGGGATAATTTGAGACGCCGGCACTTTGGAGATGTGTGAATCCGACAGTAGCTTTCACCGGGATGACGACAATGAAGATGGTCGTACTCAGTTACAGACCGCGCTACACC
>JANMQL010000049.1:0-12549 GCA_031370475.1 Hyphomicrobiales bacterium
CTTCCGGAGTGGACGGGAGCAATAGAACATACTAGGAACATATTGTCAAGAGGGGATAGGAAAAAAGTTGGGGCGTAGTGAAGTGTGCTTCCCCGCTTCGTCACCCTGGCGAACTCCTAGGCGCGCCCGAAACGTTCGTCGAAAGCATAGCCCATGCCGCGCACGGTGCGGATGGGGTCGGCGGCGCGGCCCCGGTTCAATGACTGGCGCAGACGGCCAATGTGAACGTCGACGGTGCGCTCGTCGACATAGATGTCGCGGCCCCACACCTGGTCGAGAAGCTGGGCGCGCGAATAGACGCGGCCGGGATTGCGCATCAAGTGATCAAGCAGGCGGAATTCGGTGGGCGACAGGTTCAGATTCCGGGGACCGCGGCGGACCCGTCTTGTCTTGCGGTCGAGGACGAGATCGCCGGCCTGCAAGGTTTCGGCCACCGCATCGGGGGCGGTGCGGCGCAATATGCTCCGGATGCGGGCCAGAAGCTCGGGCACCGAAAACGGCTTCACCATGTAATCGTCGGCGCCGGTGGCCAGGCCTCGCACCCGCTCGCCCTCCTCGCCGCGCGCCGTCAGCATGATCACCGGAATGTCGCGGGTCTCGGGTCTCGTCCGCAGCAGGCGGCAGACCTCGATGCCGGAAATACCCGGCAGCATCCAGTCGAGCAGGATGAGATCGGGCCGCTCCTCGGCCACCAGGTGTTGCACATCCTCGCCTTCCGCGGTGGCGCGTACGCGGTAGCCTTCCGATTCCAGATTGTAACTCAGCAGAATCCGGATCGGCTCCTCGTCCTCGACGATCAGGATGGAGGCGCTCATGCGACTCCCGTCATTTCGGCTTCGGCACGCTGGTGATGCTGGTGGCATCCTTCTTGGGGCGCTCCTCGAGGATCGGCTTGCCGTGCACCAGGTAGTAGATGTTCTCGGCGATGTTGGTGGTGTGATCGCCGATCCGCTCCATGTTCTTGGCGCCGAACAGGAGATGGGTGCACAAGCCGATCATGCGCGGATCTTCCATCATATAGGTGAGAAGCTCGCGGAAGATCGAATTGAAGATGGCGTCGAGCTCTTCGTCGGCCCGCCACACGGCGATGGCCTTGCCGGCGTCGGTATGGGCATAGGCATCGAGAATGGTGCGAAGCTGCTCCTGGGCGAGAGAGCCCATGCGGGTCAAACCGGTGATCAGCTTGCGCGGCAGGGCTTCCGATATGGCATGAGTGCGCTTGGCCGTGTTCTTGGCGAGATCGCCGATGCGCTCGAGATCGGAGGCCACCCGGATCGCCACCATGATCTCGCGCAGGTCGCGGGCCATGGGTTGGCGCTTGGCGATGGTGAGGATCGCCTTGTCCTCGACCTGCTGCTCGAAGACGTCGATCTTGGCGTCGCCGGCGATCACCTTGTCGGCGAGCTGGGTATCGCGCCGGGCGATCGCGTCGATGGCATTGGCGAGCTGCTCTTCGGCGAGGCCGCCCATCTGGGCGAGCATGGTTTTCAAGGCGGCGAGATCTTCGTCGTAGGATTTTACAATATGATCGGACATATCCTGCTCCTTGACCGCTTCAGCCGAAACGGCCGGTGATGTAATCCTGGGTGCGCTTTTCGCGCGGGGCGGTGAAAATCTCGTCGGTATCGCCGAACTCGACGAGATTTCCTAAATGGAAGAAGGCGGCGAGCTGGGAGACGCGGGCCGCCTGCTGCATCGAATGGGTTACGATGACGATGCAATAATTCTGCCGCAGCTCGTCGATCAGTTCCTCGATCTTGGCGGTGGCGATGGGATCGAGTGCCGAACAGGGCTCGTCCATGAGGATGACTTCCGGATTGACGGCGATGGCGCGGGCGATGCAAAGCCGCTGCTGCTGGCCGCCGGAAAGACTGGTGCCGGAATGGTCGAGCCGGTCCTTCACTTCCTCGAACAGGCTGGCGCGCTTCAGGCTGGTGACGACGATCTCCTCGAGATCGTTCTTGCCGCGGGCCAGACCGTGGATGCGCGGGCCGTAGGCGACATTTTCGAAAATCGACTTGGGGAACGGATTGGGCTTCTGGAACACCATGCCGACGCGGGCCCGCAACTGCACCACGTCGAGATCCTTGTCGTGGACGTTCTTGCCGTCGATGGCGATTTCGCCGGTCATGCGGCAGGTGGGGATCGTGTCGTTCATGCGGTTGATGGCGCGCAGGAAGGTAGTCTTGCCGCAACCGGAGGGACCGATGAAGGCCGAGACGGCGCGGTCGGGAATGCCGATCGAGACATCCTTGATGGCGTGCTTGTCGCCATAATAGACGTTGACGTCGCGGGCCACGATCTTGACGGGCCGCTCGGCCATGATGCGCGGTTTTTCCGGCGTGACGAGGGTCTGGGGCACGATGTTCATGAGTCTGTCCGGGTTCACCAGCGCCGTTCGAAGCGCTTACGCAAATAGATAGCTACGGCATTGAGGCAAAAGAGCACGGTAAGCAGCACGACGATGGCGGCGGCGGTGCGCGACTGGAAGGCGATTTCCGGCAGGTCCGACCACAGGAAAATCTGCACCGGCAGGACGGTGGCGGCATCGGTGAGATTGTGCGGAATGTCGACGATGAAGGCAACCATGCCGATCATCAGGAGCGGCGCCGTTTCGCCAAGCGCCCGGGCGACGGCGAGAATCGTGCCGGTGAGGATGCCGGGCAGCGCCAGCGGCAGCATGTGATGGAAGACCGCTTGCTGATGCGAGGCGCCAACTCCCAAGGCGGCCTCGGCGATCGACGGCGGCACCGCCTTGAGGGCGGCGCGCGAGGCGATGATGATGGTGGGCAGGACGAGCAGCGCCAGCACCAGGCCGCCGGCCAGGGCGGCGGAGCGCGGCAGGCCGAAGAAATTGAGAAACACGGCGAGGCCGAGCAAACCGAAAATGATCGAGGGCACGGCGGCGAGATTGTTGATATTCACTTCGATCAGATCGGTGAGGCGGTTTTTCGGCGCGAACTCCTCAAGATAAATGGCCGCGGCGACACCAAGCGGCAGGCTGAGTCCCAGGGCCACGGCGACCGCAAGTAGCGAGCCCACCAGGGCGCCTTTCAGTCCGGCAAGTTCAGGTTCGCGCGAATCGCCGGAGGTGAAGAAGCGCCAGGCGATGGATTCTTCGATGGCGCCCCTGTCCTTGAGGCTTTCGAGCCAGACGATCTCACGGTCGGAAATGCGGCGGCCGGATTCGGCGATCGAGAAGGACAGAACGTCCCATTGCCCTGCCGTGGCGGTATTGAGGGTCTCAGGTCTAACCAGGGCTTCGGCTTCGAGCCCGCCCGCCACGACGGCGGTTATGCGCAGGGCGCCGCCATTGACACGCACCAATTCACCAGGAGAGAGCCCATCGATGTCGCCAGTCAGGACATAGCCTTCGCCCATTCCGGCAATCCGAATCGTACCGGCACCCGGCCGGCGCGCGGTTTTCGTCTGCTGGCCCTTCAGATAGAGATCGGCATCGGCGGAGAGCAGCACCGGTGCTGTCACTTCCGAACCGACGAGGGCCGGATCGGCCACTACGAGGCGGCGCAGATCGTCGGCGGCGCCCACCGAGAGAAGGCCGGCAAGCTTCTTCTTGTCGCCGCGCGCGGTGACGGCCGGGAAGGCGGCGCGGAAGGCATCCTTCACCAGGCCTTCGAAATCGCCCTTGACCGGATCCTTGGCATCGACCCGGGCCGGATCGACGGCGATCTTGAGGACGGCGCGATACTCGAAGAAGGCGGGCCATGCTTTCACCGCGATGTCGGCAATAAGTATGGCGAGAAACAAGGCAGTGAGGCCCAAGGCCGCCGCGCCATAGGCACGGAAGCGCCGTTCGGCGCGGTAACGGGCCGCGATGAGCTTCGGATCGCCTTTCCGGAACGGGTCAGTCATAGGCTTCCCGGTATTTCTGAACGACGCGCAGCGCCACGAAATTGAGCGTCAGGGTGAAGAGGAACAGCACGAAACCGAGTGCGAAGGCCGAGAGCGTCTTGGCCGAATCGAATTCCTGATCGCCGACCAGGAGCGTGGCGATCTGCACGGTGATGGTGGTGACGGCAGCCAGCGGATTGAAGGTGAGATTGGCGGCGAGCCCCGCCGCCATGACCACGATCATGGTTTCGCCGATGGCGCGTGAAATCGCCAGCATGAAGGCCGAAGCGATGCCGGGAAGGGCGGCGGGCAGGACGACGCGCTTGACGGTTTCGGAGTGCGTGGCGCCCAGGGCATAGGAGCCGTCGCGCAATGATTGCGGCACGGCATTGATGATGTCGTCGGCAAGGGAGGAAATCAGCGGCACGATCATCATGCCCATGACCAGGCCGGCGGCCAGGGCCGATTCCGAGGCGACGGAAAATCCCAGCGCCTGGCCCGAGCCGCGGATCAAGGGGGCCACGGTCAAGGCGGCGAAGAAGCCGAGCACCACGGTGGGAATGCCGGCCAACATTTCGAGCACCGGCTTGAGAAAGCCGCGCAAACCCGGACCGGCATATTCCGCCATGTAAATGGCCGAGAGCAGGCCAAGAGGACCCGCCACCAGCATGGCGATGGCGGTGATCAGCAGGGTGCCGGTGAGAAGTGGAATGAAACCGAAAGAGGGGGGATTGGCGGTGGGTGACCATTGGGTGCCGAAGAGAAATTCAAATACCGGCACCTCGCCGAAGAATACCAGGGATTCGGCCATCACCGAAAAGACGATGCCGATGGTGGCGAGGATCGCCACGCCGGAACAGGCGGCGAGCGTCAGCAAAACGAAGCGCTCGAACAGGTTGCGGGCCCGGAAAGGTGCCGCGATGCGGGGATAAAGTGCGGCCATGGCGGCGGTGCCGGCGATGGTGGCAATCGCCGGCATGACAATCGATGCGGAGCCGAGGGCGATGGCGGCAAGGGCGGCAGCGAGCACCGAGGCGGAAACCGTCGCGGCCGCAAGCATCAAGCCATGATAGGCGGGAAGCGAATGGAAGACGGGACCGCCGCCCAGCCGCAGGCTTCTGGCGCGGGCAAGGCCAACAAGAAAGCCCGCTCCCGTCAGCATCGCCACGATCAGCAATGTCCAGGCGGTCATTGCGCCTTAGCCCCTCTCTGCCACCGCTTGTCATCCGCGGCCTGGAATTGCATTGGATGGGGCAGCCGGTACATCCGCGGACTGCCCCACCGTCTTACGCAGACTTACATCAGTTGGTCGGCTTTCAAAATCTCCATGGCGGTGGCAAGCGCACGGCTTTTTTCGGCCTCGTCGCCGGGCAGGGTCACCAGGCCCTTGCCGGCCAGATAGCCATCCTCGCCAATCGCCTTGGCCGAGACATATTCGGCGACGAATTCGGCCATGCCGGGAACGCTGCCCACATGCTGCTTCTTGGCATAGATGAAGAGCGGGCGGGCCACTTTGTAGTCGCCGCCGGCGATCGAGTCATAGCTCGGCGCCACGCCGTCGACGGCAATGCCCTTGATCGAACTTTCGTTCTGCTCGAGGAAGGAGTAGCCGAAAACGCCGAGCGCATCGGGATTGGCCTCGAGCTTCTGGACGATGAGATTGTCGTTCTCGCCGGCCT
This sequence comes from Hyphomicrobiales bacterium, assembly GCA_031370475.1. Lineage (GTDB taxonomy): Bacteria > Pseudomonadota > Alphaproteobacteria > Rhizobiales > Aestuariivirgaceae > Aestuariivirga. Next base: position 5,532 of record JANMQL010000049.1, read on the forward strand.
CCACATAGGCGCCGTCCTCACGCATCGACTTCCACACGGCCTCAAAGGCCTTGGCGTCGGCCTTCTTGAGGTCCTTGAGCGAGTCGATGGTCTCGGCACCCTTCTCCATCACCAGCTCGGCAAAGCTGTCGCGGGTGCCGGAGGTGGGCGGGGGGCCTAGAACTTCGATCCTGGTGGCGGGAAGCGAGGGATCGATATCGCTCCACAACTTGTTGGGGTTGGCGACGAGCTTGCCACCGGCGCCGGGCACTTGCTTGGCGAGTGCCAGGAAAATCTGCTGTTTGCTCAGGGCGAAGTCCTGGGCCGCCTTGGCATGGGCGATCGACAGGCCGTCGAAACCGATCTTGATCTCGACGATCTCGGTGACGCCGTTTTTGACACAGTCGTCGAACTCGCTCTTCTTGATCGGCCGCGAAGCGTTGGTGAAGTCGGGCGTATCTTCGCCGACCCCGGCGCAGAACAGCTTGAAGCCGCCGCCGGTGCCGGTCGATTCGACGACCGGCGTCTTCATGCCGGAAGTCTTGCCGAAGGCCTCGGCGACCGCGGTGGTGAACGGATAGACGGTCGAGGACCCGACGATGCGGATCTGGTCGCGGGCCAAAGCCGGCGTGGCGAGCAGCGCCAGCGTGCCGGCGGTAACGAGAAGATGTTTCATGTTTGCCTGTCTCCCTTGCGTGGACGAGCCGGAACCTAGGAACCCTCGATGATGCTTATGTGACGCTTATATTGCATGATTGTGACGTTTTAAAATATTGAATTATATCTATTTTTTCTCGTATTCTGGCAGGCGGACGGTAAACCGGCTGCCGTGGCCCGGCTGCGATGTGACGATGAGCCGGCCGCGATGGCGGTTGAGGATGTGCTTGACGATGGCGAGGCCCAGCCCGGTGCCGCCGCGCGAGCGGCTTTCCTGGACGCTGACCCGGTAGAAGCGCTCGGTGAGGCGGGGAATGTGTTCGGCGGCGATACCCGGCCCGTGATCGACGACGCTCAATTCGACGTGGCCGGCGGCACGGACGCCTTCGATCTCGATGGATTTTCCCGCGGCGCCGTATTTGATGGCGTTCTCGACCAGATTCTGCAGGACCTGGACCAGTTCGTCGCGATCGCCGGTGACGGGGAGGGGCGCTTCGATCTTGACCGCGATCCGGCACTTCTCTTGCTTCGCCATGGCGGCCATCATGCCGGCCACATGGCGGGCCACTTCGGCCAGATCGACGCTGCCGGAGGGGCGCACGCGCTCGTTCATTTCAATGCGCGACAGGGACAGGAGATCGTCGATCAGGCGCTTCATGCGTTCGGCCTGGATGCGCATGAGCGCGAGGAATTTCTCGCGCGCCTTGGCATCGTTCTTGGCCGCGCCCTCGAGCGTATCGATCAATCCCGACAGCGAGGCAAGGGGGGTGCGCAATTCATGGCTGGCGTTGGCGACGAAATCGGCGCGCATGCGCTCGATCTGCTGCTCGCGGGTCAGGTCCTTGAGCACGACGAGGGCGGCGGCGGCGCCCTGACCCGCCACCGGCGAAATAAAAGCGTCGAAGAGCCGGGGCGTGGGACCGCGCAGCTCATATTCGACATGCGAGGATTCACCGCCATCGGCCGCTTTCTTCACGGCCTCAAGCACGGCGGGCGCGCGGATCGATGCGGAAATGTGGCGGGCGCGCGGATCGGCCTCGAAAATATCGCGGGCATGGGCGTTGGCGGCAATCACCTCGCCCTTGCGATCGAGCAGCAGAGCCGGATCGGGAAATGCGGCAATTAGATTTCCGGCCAGATCGGTGGCCGGCTCGACATCTTGCGGACGCCCCGCCTCGGGCGCGACCGCCGGTTGCTTTTTCCAAGGCCAGATCATGGTTGCGAATGGACGCCGTTGCTCGGTTGAGGCAGACTTGCCTCTTTCCTATGACAGAATTGCGAGCGGGAACAGAAATTATGACGGACGTGCCGGTCGATGCGGGAATGCTGAAGTTCTACAAGGAGCTTTCGGCCCATTCGCCGCCCGAATCGGCCGCCTGGCCGCTGCCGCGCCAGCGCCAGGCCTGGGACGAGGTCTGCCGCATGTTCCGCGCTGAGCGGCCGAAGCGGCTGATGGTGGAAGACCTCGATGCCGATGGCGTGCATGTGCGCGTGTTCCGCCCGCCGGGCGAGGATCCCAAGCCCGGAGTCATCTATTTTCACGGCGGCGGCTGGGTGCTCGGCTCCTGCGAGACCCATGACGACATGTGCGCCGAGATGGCGGACGGCGCCGATGTCGCGGTGGTGCTGGTCGATTATCGCCTGGCGCCGGAACATCCGCATCCGGCGCAACTCGCGGATTCGCACAAGGTGCTGGAGTGGATGCGTTCTTCCGGCCGGGCGCTGGGCATCGATCCCTCGCACATCCTCGGCGCCGGCGACAGCGCCGGCGGCCAGATGACCGTTGGCCTCGCAATGTCGCTCCGCGACCGCGGCCTCACGCAATTGCGCGGCCAGGTGCTGATCTATCCGGTGCTCGGCGCCGACACGGAGACCGCCTCCTACCAGCGCAATGCCGAGGCGCCGTGCCTGACGCGGGCCGAAATGATCTTTTATCTGGAAAGTTTCCTGGGTCCGCGCGGCGGGCCGAATTGGCGCGATCCTTACGCGGTGCCCAATATCGCCAAGGACCTCTCCTGCCTGCCGCCCGCCTTCATCTCGGTCGCGGCGCACGATCCGCTCTATGACGACGGGATCGTCTTTCACGGCAAGATGAAGAAAGCGGGGCTTCAGGCGACGATCCGCAAGGAGCCGGCGCTCACCCACTCCTTCATGCGGGCCCGGCATGTGAGCGGGCCTGCGATGGAGGCTTTCAAGGCAATCGTGGCGGCGATCCGGTCGCTTGCCCATGAGGGCGTGCTGCCGGGATAGGGCCATTCATGTCATCGGATCAGATCACCATCACTCTCGTCCCGGAGCAGTTTACCGGCGCCGTAACGGTGCTTGCGACTTATGAAGGGTTGACCGCTTCGGTGTTCCGTTATCGCAGCGGCGTGGCCGCCCTGCGCATCGACAATGAAGCGGGGCACATCTTGCTCCTGCCCTTCCAGGGCCAGCAGATCTGGGATGCGGAATTCTTCGGGCGGCGGCTCACCATGGGTTCGATGTTCGACGAGCCGGTGGCGACCGACGATTATCTGCGCAATTACGGCGCATTCTTTCTGCATTGCGGGGCAACCGCCATGGGCAATCCGGGGCCGGGAGACAATCATCCCCTGCATGGCGAGCTGCCAAATGCGCACTATCAAACGGCGGAGCTGATCGCCGGCCGCGATGCGGACGGGCCGTTCATGGGGCTGACCGGCACCTATCGTCATACGGTGGCCTTCGCCCATAACTATGTCGCGCAGCCAAGCGTGAAGCTGCACCGGAACAGCGGCCGCATCCGCCTGAGTTTCACGATCCGCAATCTGAAACGCAGCGCCATGGAATTGATGTATCTGGCGCATATCAATTTCCGCCCCGTCGATGGCGCGAGGCTGATCGACACGGTGCCGGAAGATGCAAGGCACATGCGCATCAGAACCAAGGTGCCGGAATTCTTCACGCCAACGGAGCAGCACACCAGGCTGATCGAGGCGCTCAAGGCCGATCCCGCCCTGCACAGGACCATCGAGCCAGGCCGGCGCATCGAGCCGGAATTGGTGATGGGCGTCGATTGCCTGGCCGATGCCGGGGGCTTCGCCCATGCCATTCAGCTTCTTCCCGACGGCTCCGCCGATTATGTCAGCCACCGGCCGGATCAGCTTCCCCGCGCCGTGCGTTGGATGACACGCAGCGCCGACCAGGACGCGCTCGGCCTCATTCTCCCCGCCACCGCCGAGGCCGATGGCTATGGCGCCGAAAAGAAGAAGGGCAATCTCCGCATCGTGCCGGCGCAGGGCGAATTCCGCTGCGACATGGAATTCGGCGCGCTGGAGCGGGGCGAGGCGGAGGCGCTGCGGCGTAAGATTGAAGATGTCGTCGGAGCGCGGGGGTAGCGGCTTGCCGATGGACGGGGGCTTGTTTCCCGCCGGGTTGCGAATAATGTGCGCGCCATCGCATGACCGATCCCCTGGAACAAAAATATGCCGGGCTGAAAGACCCGGGAATCCGCGCCTTCATGATTGCGGGCGAGCGGTTCTATCCGCCGGATGCGGTCGATTTCAGCATGGCGGAGCAGCGCGCCTTCTACGACAAATATTGCGCCCATTTCCGCAAGACCCGGCCGGCCGGCGTCACCACGGAAGATTTCCGGGTGGGCGGTGTGGCCTGCCGGCTGTATCGCAGCGGTGCGACGGAGAAGCCGCCGGTGCTACTCTATCTGCATGGCGGCGGCTTCGTGCTGGGCGGGATAGAAAGCCATGACGATGTCTGCGCCGAAATCTGCGATGGCGCCGATGTGGCGGTGGTGGCGGTCGCATACCGGCTGGCGCCGGAACACCCCTTCCCCGCCGCCTTCGAGGATTGCTGGCAGGTGCTGCAATATCTGGGACAGCGCTATGGCAAGATCGCGGTCGGCGGCGACAGCGCCGGAGGAAATCTCGCCGCCGCGCTGGCGCTCAAGGCGCGCGATGCGGGCGGCCCCAAACCGATGGGTCAGGTGCTGATCTATCCCGGCCTCGGCGGCGATATGAGCCGCGGCTCCTATGTGAGCCAGGCCAAGGCGCCGGGACTTTCAACCAGCGACGTTCGCTATTACCGCGATATCTACAAGGGCGGTGACAGCAAATTCGCCGAGCCCTTGCGAGAGACGGATTATACGGGCCTGCCGCCCGCCTTCCTGGTGGCGGCGGGCCTCGATCCCCTGCATGACGATTGCCAGGATTATGCGGGGCGATTGCAGGCGGCGGGCGTTGCCGCGCTGGTGCGCGAGGAACCCCTGCTGGTCCACGCCTTCATCCGGGCGCGCCACATGAGCGAGCCGGCGCGCCTGGCCTTCCGGGCCATGGTCGAGGCGGTGTTCGCGCTGGCCTATCGCGGCATGTTGCCGGACGATGAAGAGAATTTTTGCTTGCCGAGGAGCGCATGACCATCAAGACGGTGAAGAACTTTCCCCGCAAGGTGAAAGAGGTCGAGAATTTCTGGATTGCGATGTCGGACGGGGTGAAGCTGGCGGCGCGCATGTGGCTGCCCAAGGACGCGGAAAAGAACCCGGTTCCGGCGATCCTCGAATATCTGCCCTATCGCAAGCGCGACGGCACCATCGTGCGCGATGCGCTGACGCACCCCTATTTCGCCGGCCACGGCTATGCGGCAATCCGTGTCGACATGCGCGGCAACGGCGATTCGGAAGGACTGATGCATGACGAATATGCCAAGCAGGAACAGGACGACGCGCTCGAGGTGATCGCCTGGATCGCGCGGCAGAAATGGTGCACGGGCAAGGTCGGCATGATGGGCATATCGTGGGGCGGCTTCAATGCGCTGCAGGTGGCGGCGCGCAAGCCGCCGGCGCTGAAAGCCATCGTCACCATCTGCTCGACCGACGACCGCTACGAGGACGATATCCATTACAAGGGCGGCTGCCTGATCAACGAGAATCTCGGTTGGGCCGCCACCATGTTCGCCTATTCGTCGCGGCCGCCCGATCCCGAAATCGTCGGCAAACGCTGGCGCAAGATGTGGATGGAGCGGTTGAAAAACGAACCCTTCCTCATCATTCCGTGGCTGCAGCACCCGCACCGCGACGCCTATTGGAAGCACGGCTCGGTATGCGAGGACTGGGCGGCGATCGAAACGCCGGCCTTGATCGTTGGCGGCTGGAACGATGCCTATTCGAACGCCATCCCGCGCCTGATGAAGGGCCTGCGCACCACGCGCAAGGCGATCATCGGGCCGTGGGCCCATAAATATCCGCATTTCGCCGTGCCCGAGCCGCGCATCGGTTTCCTTCAGGAGGCCTTGCGCTGGTGGGACCAGTGGCTGAAGGGCGATCCCATGGGTGTGGCGCGCGATCCCGACTACCGTGTCTATGTGATGGATGCGGAGAAGCCCGGCACCTCGAAGCAGCATCTCAAGGGGCGCTGGATCGGCGAGAATTTCTGGGGCTTCGGCAATGTCGAGACCAAGAAATGGCATTTGAACGACGGCACCATCGGCGGCACGGCGGGGCCGGAGAAGGCACTGACGATTTCCTCGCGGCAGACAACCGGCCTGGACGGCGGCGAATATTGCATCATCTGGCTGGGGCCCGAATTTCCCGGCGACCAGAAGCGCGACGATGCGCAATCTCTGGTCTTCGATTCGCCCGAACTCGTCACCGACATGGATATCGCCGGGCAGCCGGCGGTCGAGCTCGATTTCTCGGCGGACCGGCCGGTGGCCTTCGTGGCGGTCCGGCTCAACGATGTCTGGCCGTCGGGCGAGGTCAGCCGCATCACCTATCATGTGCAGAATCTGTGCATGCGCGACAGCCGCGAATATCCCAAGCCGCTGGAACCCGGCAAGCGCTACAAGATGAAGATCAAGATGGACGATATCGCCTGGCGCATTCCGAAGGGCCATCGCTTGCGGGTATCGATCTCGACCAGCTATTTCCCGATCATGTGGCCGGCACCGGAGCCGGTGACGCTCACCGTCCATGCCGGCAAGTCGCAAGTGCATATTCCGGTGCGCAAGCAAATCGCCAATGAAGCGCCGCTCGGCTGGAAACCGGCGGAAGCGGCGGAGCCGGCCAAACTCAAGCAAGTGAAGAAACCGTCGAACAAGCGCGACACGAAAATCGATGCCAAGACCGGCGCGGCGCTGATTGAAATCGTCGACGATTTCGGCGCCTTTGAAATCGCCCCGCACGGCCTCACCACCCATGGCGTCGGCCGCGAGAGCTATTCGATCCTGCCGGACGATCCTTTGTCGGCGAAGATGGAAACCCACTGGAGCGAGGAACTGAAGCGCGGCAAATGGCAGGTGCGCACCGAAACCTACGGCCGGCTCGCCGCCACCAAGACCCACTGGATCGTCTGGGGCAAGCTCGAGGCGTTCGAGGGCAAGAAGAAAGTGTTCGCGAAGGAATGGAACGTGA
>JANMQL010000139.1:0-6331 GCA_031370475.1 Hyphomicrobiales bacterium
GGCGGCCAAGGCGGGCCTCGCCTCCGGCGACATCGACATCATCGTCGGCACCCATGCGCTGCTGGCGGAGAGCATCAAGTTCCGCGATCTTGGCCTTCTCATCATCGACGAGGAGCAGCATTTCGGCGTCCGTCACAAGGAGCGCCTCAAGGACATGCGCGCCAATGTCCATGTGCTCACCCTCACCGCCACGCCCATTCCGCGCACCCTGCAATTGGCGCTGTCGGGCGTGCGCGAACTCTCCCTCATCGCCACGCCGCCCTTGGACCGGCTGGCGGTGCGCACCTATATCTCGCCCTTCGATCCGGTCATCATTCGCGAGTCGCTTCTGCGCGAACATTTCCGCGGCGGCCAGAGCTTCTATGTCGTCCCGCGTATTTCCGATCTCGAGGAGATTGCCGCTTTCCTGCGCGACAGCGTGCCGGAGATCAAGTTCCGCCAGGCCCACGGCCGCCTGCCGCCCACCGAGCTCGAAGACATCATGTCGGGCTTCTACGACCGCCAGTTCGACGTGCTGCTGTCGACCTCGATCGTCGAGTCGGGCCTCGATATCCCGACCGCCAATACCCTGATCGTGCATCGCGCCGACATGTTCGGCCTGGCCCAGCTCTATCAGTTGCGCGGCCGCGTCGGGCGCTCCAAGCAGCGCGCCTATGCGCTCTTGACCACGCCCGCCAACCGCACGCTCACGGCGGCCGCCGAAAAACGCCTCAAGGTTCTGCAGTCGCTCGACTCGCTCGGCGCCGGATTCACGCTGGCCAGCCACGATCTCGATCTGCGCGGCTCCGGCAATCTCTTGGGCGAGGAGCAGTCGGGCCACATCCGTGAAGTCGGCTACGAGCTCTATCAGGCGATGCTGGAGGAGGCGGTGGCGAAGCTTCGCACCGGCGAGGAGATGCTGGAAGGCGAGGGCGCCTGGTCGCCGCAGATCAATATCGGCACCTCGGTGCTGATCCCGGAACTCTATGTGCCGGATTTGCAGGTGAGACTCGGCCTCTACCGCCGCCTCGCCGATCTCCACGAACAGGCCGATCTCGACGGCTTCGCCGCCGAATTGCATGACCGTTTCGGCCGCGCCCCCGAGGATGTGCTGCATCTGCTCGATGTCGTGTCGATCAAGCTCCTGTGCCGCAAGGCCAATGTGGCGAGCGTCGATGCCGGCCCCAAGGGCGCCGTTATCGGATTCCGCAACGATACCGTGGCCAATCCGGCCGCCCTGGTGCGGTGGATCACCGGCCAGGGAACTCTCGCCAAGCTCCGCCCCGACATGCGACTGGTGGTCATGCGCTCCTGGGAGAGCCCCGAGGAGCGACTGAAAGGCACCCGTCAGCTCATGCGGACGCTGGTCAAGCTGGCGGCGTAGCCCGCGCCTCCAGCAGCGCTCGGGTGATGCCGGCCTTGAGGACTTCCGGCGGCTGGGCGCCGACCACCGCATAGCGGTTGCCGAAGATGAAGGTCGGCACCCCGGTGATGCCGAATTCCGCCGCCTGGTTGATCTCGGCGATGACCCGGTCGAGATCGGCCTCGCTGGCGAGGAGCTGCGCCACCAGCGCGCCGTCGAGCCCCACGGCGATCGCCGCCTCGATCAGCACGCGGTGATCGCCCACATCCTTGCCGTGGCTCCAGTAATCCATGAACAGCCGCTCGGCCATTGCGTGCTGTTTGCCCGCCGCGTGCGACCAGGCGATCAGGCGGTGGGCATTAAGCGTGTTGGGCGTGCGCGCGATGCGGTCGAAATTATAGGGCACGCCCGCCGCCTTGCCGGCGGCAATGAGCGGGGCGTGCAAATCCTTGATCCGTTCGGCGCCGAATTTGCGGGTGAGATATTCGCCGCGGTCGAGACCTTCCCTGGGGATTGTGGCGTCGAGCAGGAAGGGCCGCCAGCGCACCTCGACGCTGCCGGGATTGAGCGCCGCAATCGCCTGGTCGAGATGGCGCTTGCCGAGAAAACACCACGGGCAGATCACGTCCGAGACGACATCGACGACGATGCTCATGGCACGCGCCACAATGTGGTTGCCTCGAAGCCGGCAAGCGGCTGCGTGTCCGGCCGGCCGGTATGTTTCCAGCGCGCCACCCATTGCCCGCCCGCGTCGTAGAACGGCACGATATAGAAGCCCGCCACCAGCAGCCGGTCGAGGGCATGGACGGCGGTCACGAAATCCTCGCGGCGACTGGCGGTGAGCAGCGCCGCGATCGCCCTGTCCACCGCCGGATCGGCGATGCCCGGATAGTTGCGGGTGCCCTGGACGCTGCGGCCTTCCGAGCCGTAATAGAATTTCTGCTCGTTGCCGGGGGAGAGCGAATTGAACCAGGTGGCCGGGATCATGTCGTAGTCGTAGCTGCCCTGGATCGAGGCGAACTGCGCCGAGTCGACGATGCGCACCTCCGCCTTGATACCGATCTGTTGCAGGGTGCGCTGATAATGCAGGGCAATCCTCTCTTGGTCCTTGTTCTGCACCGAGATGGTGAAGGCCAGGGGCTCGCCCGCCCCATTGACGAGGCCCGTATCCTTGACCGTCCATCCGGCCTGGGCCAGCAAATCCACGGCCTGGCGCAGCAGCTTGCGGTCGCGGCCCGTGCCGTCGCTGACGGGGAGGGCATAGCTGCCGTCGAGCATGTCGGGCCGCAGCGACTTCGCGGCATCGCCGAGCAGCGCCAGTTCCGCCGCATCCGCCGGGCGGCCCTGCGAGGAGAGTTCCGAGCCCGAATAATAGCCAAAGGTGCGGCGATAGGCGTTCGAGAACAGATTGATATTGGCCCATTCGAAATCGAAGGCCATGACCAGCGCCTCGCGCACCCTCGCATCTTCGAAAATCTTGCGCCGCGTGTTGAAGGCGAAGCCCGAAGCGGGTGCGGGCGAGCGCTGCTCGATTTTTTCCAGTATGATCTTGCCGTCCGCGACCGCCGGAAAATCATAGCCCGTGGCCCAGCGCCCGGGATCGTTCTCGGTGCGGACATCGGCCAGCCCGGTCTTGAACGCCTCGAACACCGCATTGGCGTCGCGGTAATAATCGATCTTGATTTCGTCGAAGTTCCACAGGCCCTTACCGATGGCCAAATCCTTGCCCCACCAGTCGCGGTTCCTCCGGTAGGCGATCGACTCGCCGGCTTTGACCTCGGCGATGACATAGGGCCCCGAACCCACGATCGGATCGAGCGTCGTCTCGTCGAAAGTCTTGCCCTCCCAGAATTTCCGGGAGATCACCGGCATGACGCCGACGATCAGCGGCAGTTCCCGGTCGCCCGCCTCCTGATGGAAGACGACCGTGCGGTCGTCCGGCGTTTCGACCTTGGTGACCTTGGAATAGGAATTCTTGAAATTGGGCCGCCCCTTGTCGCGCAGCGTTTCCATCGAGAACACGATATCGGCGGCGGTCACCGGCGTGCCGTCGGAAAACCTGGCTTCCGGCCGCAGTTTGAAAGTGAAAGTCTGGCGGTCGTCGGAGACATCGACGGTCTCGGCCAGCAAGCCATAGAGCGAGAAGGGTTCGGCCCAGTTCCGCCCCATCAGGCTCTCGAATGCATAAGTACGGATGCCGCTCGCCGCCTGGCCCTTGACGATGAAGGGATTGACGCTGTCGAAACTGCCGGTGACCGCCTGGCGCAACTGCCCGCCTTGCGGGGCATCGGGATTGGCATAGGGCAGATGGGTGAAGTTTTCCGGCAATGCCGGCTCGCCATGCATGGCGATGCCGTGTTTCGGCTCGGCACGGGCGGCGGTTATCGCGAGCAGCAGGCCCGCCGCCAGAATGGCAAGAGCGCGAATCGGATTCATGGCGCCAATCCTAGTTTGGCCGGCGCTAGGCCCCTAGCGTACGATTATATTGGAAAACTGCCAGGGATCGCGCCGGTCCAAAATCTCGGGAAACAGCTTGCCGCGATCCTGAAGCGGCGTCCAGTCGCTGTAGACGCCGGCCACCGGGCCCAGATAGGGCCGTTGGATTTCCAGGCAGCGCCGGTAATCCATCTCGTCGGACTCAACCACGCCGGCCTTGGGATTCTCGATCGCCCAGATCATGCCGGCCAGCACCGCCGAGGTCACTTGCAGCCCGGTGGCGCTCTGGTAGGGGGCGAGCTTGCGCGCCGCCTCGATGGTAAGCTGCGAGCCGTACCAATAGGCGTTCTTCCTGTGGCCGTAGAGCAGCACGCCGAGTTCGTCCATGCCGTCGACGATTTCGTTCTCATCGAGAATATGCGACACCGATTGCCGCTTGCCGCCGGCCCCGAACATCTCGTGCAGCGACAGTACCGCGTCATTGGACGGGTGATAAGCGTAATGGCAGGTCGGCCGGTAGAGAACCTTGCCGCCCTTGCGCAAGGTGAAATAGTCGGCAATCGAGATCGACTCGTTGTGGGTGACGAGAAAGCCGTACTGGGCGCCGGCCGTTGGAACCCAGCTCCTGACCCGCGTATTGGCGCCGGGCCGGTTGAGATAGATGGCTGCCCCGCAACCCGTCTTGTGGCGCTTGCCGTCGAAGGGCAAATTCTTCTCGTGCGTGCCCCAGCCGAGCTCCGCCGGTTGCAATCCCTCCGAAATGAAGCCTTCCACCGACCAGGTATTGATGAAACAGTCGAGCGGTTTGGGCCGCTTCGCCCGCTGCGTGTCGCGCTCGGCGATATGGATGCCCTTGACGCCGAGCTTCTTCATCAGCCGCGCCCAATCCTCGCGGGTTGCGGGCTTCTTGACCTCGAGTTTGATATCCGCCGCCAGGTTCATCAGCGCCTGTTTGACGAACCACGACACCATGCCGGGATTGGCGCCGCAGCAGGAAATGGCGGTAGGGCCGCTGCCCAGCTTGCGCTTCAGCGCCAGCATGCCTTCGCGCAGCATGTAGTTGGAACGGCCAGCGGCATCGAGCTTCGGGTTGTCATAGAGGCCGGGCCACGGCTCGACCACCGTGTCGATGTAAAGGGCCTTGCACTGGCGGGCGAGTTGCATGATCGCCACCGAATCGACGTCGACCGAGAGATTGACGATGAAGGCGGGTCCGGGCCCGGCGGTCAGCAGCGGCTTGAGCAGGGTCCGGTAATTCTGCCGCGTCACCGCTTCCTTGACGAAGGCCAGGCCGTGCTTGCCGGCCATGGCGCTGTGCGAGGCATCCGGATCGATGACCGTGAATTTGGACCGGTCGCACTTGATATGGCGCAGGATCAGCGGCAGCGCGCCGCGGCCGATGGAGCCGAAGCCGATCATCACGATGGGGCCATTCCAGGCGGCGTGCACGGGCCAGTCGGTCATGTCATTGGAACTCCGGTCTTTGAGTTGGCGCAAAAAACGCGAGGGCTTTAGCGGAGAACGCCGTCACTTGATAGCGGAATCTTGCGGATGCTCGCGGGCGTATTTCCACTTTTCCCAGGCAATTCGCGCGCTCTTGTAAGCGTCGATCACCGACAGGCCGTAGATGAAAATGCCGCCGATATGGCGGACGACGAAATTCGAATCCGGCGGCATGACGTTGATCGAGGCCCAGCCGAGGATGACGATAAAGAACAGGAACATCAGTCCGCGCTGCGCCTGGCCCTGCAGCACATGGCCCGAGCCCGGCAGCAGGATGGCGGCGGCGAGGACGGCGTAGGGGTTGCGGGGTGCGGCGGTCATGGGGCGGCCTTGTGCCAGTCGAGAATGGATTGCCGCATGGCGATGAGGCGATCAAGCACATCCTGGAGCAGGGCGGGGGCCAAGCTTACCTCGCCGAACTCGGCCTGGCGGAACACGCCATAGCGGGCCCGGTCGGCCTCGCCGAGCTGGATGACCATGCGAATGCCCTTGGGCGTCACCAGCAGTTCCTTGGCGCGCGGGTTGAAGAACGGTTCCAGATGCGGCGCCAGCACGTGGGCCGGCAGCACATGCCGGGCATCGTCGGTGCGCAGCACCGCTTGCTCGGGAAAATCCGCCGGCCGTTCCAGGATGTCCGGAAGATGATCGAAATTGGAGCAGCTCGTCGGGCCCGACGGCCGCATCATCAGGTCGAAGGTGGCGGTGAGCGGCAGGGGCTCGGGAATCGTCACCATCAGCCAGAGGCTTGGTAGCTTGCGCACGGCGAGAGTATCCACCACCGTCTGCGCCTGCACCGGCAGGTCGCGGTAGCGGCCCGTCAGCCGGTGCGACCCGGCCGAGGATCCCGGCTCGATGCGCGCGCCGTCGATGAGCGCCGCGGCCGCACCGAACAGCTCCTCCGGCGCCCGGCGCTGCCGGGCGTGCCGGTCGCGAAACTGCCGTGCCAGCAGCGCCGAAAGGGCCACCGCCGCGAAGCTGCCGAGAATTGCGTTCCACATGACCATGCACAAGCATATGGCCCGCCACGCGGGCGGGCCATAGAAGTTTGTC
>JANMQL010000161.1:0-11734 GCA_031370475.1 Hyphomicrobiales bacterium
GATTCGATGGCGGGCATTTTCGACGGGCTGAAGGAAGCCGCTCTCACCATGCAGCAGGGCGGCGGCATCGGCCATGACTTCTCGACGCTCAGGCCCAAGGGGGCGCCGGTCAAGGGCGTCGGCGCCGACGCCTCGGGGCCCTTGAGCTTCATGGATGTGTGGGATGCCATGTGCCGCACCATCATGTCGGCGGGCTCGCGGCGCGGCGCCATGATGGGCACCATGCGCTGCGACCATCCCGACATCGAGGATTTCATCGCCGCCAAGCGCGACCCCCGGCGCCTGCGCAATTTCAACCTGTCGGTCTTGGTGACCGACGGTTTCATGCAGGCGATCAAATCCGATGCCGACTGGCCCCTGGCGTTCGGCGGCCGCACCTTCAAGACCTTAAAGGCCCGCGGCCTGTGGGATCTGATCATGCGCTCGACCTACGATTATGCCGAGCCGGGCGTCATCTTCATCGACCGCATCAACGCCGACAACAATCTCGCCTATTGCGAAACGATCCACGCGACCAATCCGTGTGTGACGGCCGATACCTGGGTCATGACCTTGCGCGGTCCGCGAACCGTGTCGGAACTCGAGGGAACGGCATTCTCAGCGCGTATCGACGGGCAGCATCATCGAAGCACGGTGGCAGGGTTCTTCAAGACGGGCCGCAAACCCGTCTGGAAACTGCTGACCGATCGCGGCTTCGGCCTGAAACTCACAGGCGATCATCGGGTTCTCGCGGTGAAGAAACGGACGCGGTGGAGTTGCGAGACACTGTGGGTCGAGGCAAAGGACCTGCAGCCCGGCGACGAAGTCGTCCTCAACGATCATCGCGAAGCCGTGGAGTGGCCCGGTGCCGGTAGCGAACGTGAAGGCTTCCTGCTGGGACTGCTGATCGGCGACGGCCATCTGAAAGACGAGAAAGCGGTTCTTTCGGCATGGCTGCCGGCGGTGGCGGTCAATGCGCCGGATGGCGGTCCTACGGCAACGATGGACGCCGCCTTCGAAGCTCTCCGCGGACTGCCGCACCGGTCCGATTTCAAGGGATGGTTCAGGATTTCCGGGCGCGGGGAATGGCGGATGGCAAGCACCGCGCTGCGCGACCTTGCCCATGGCTACGGTCTGTCGCGCCGCCGCAAGACGATCACTCCGGCCATCGAGCGGGCTTCGTCGAATTTCGCCCGGGGGCTTCTGCGCGGATTGTTCGATACGGACGGCAGCGTACAGGGCGATCATCTCAAGGGGGCAAGCGTGCGGCTGGCGCAAAGCGACGACGCGTTGCTGGAAGCCTGCCAGCGGATGCTCCTCAGGCTCGGCATCGTCTCGACAATCTATCGCAACCGGCGCGACGAAGGTTTGCGCCTGTTGCCCGACGGGCATGGTGGCAGGCGCGAATATCGCATCAAGGCGCAGCACGAGCTTGTCGTAGCGAACGACAACATGGTGCGTTTCGCCGAGATCGTCGGGTTCTCGGATGTCGGCAAGCAACTGCGGTTGAAGTCGATTGTCGGCTCGCTGAAGCGCCAGCCCAATCGCGGCCGCTTCCTGGCGCGTGTCGAGTCCCTGGCGTTTGCCGGCGAAGAGGATGTGTTCGACGTCGAGATTCCGGGAATCAACCGTTTCGATGCCAACGGAATCATGGTTCACAATTGCGGCGAGCAGCCGCTGCCGCCCTATGGCGCCTGTCTTCTCGGCTCGGTCAATCTCACCCGCTTCATCGTTTCGCCCTTTGCCAAGGATGTTCGTCTCAATGAAGCGGAATTGCGCCGCGTCGTGGCCGTCGCGGTGCGTTTCATGGACGACGTGATCGATATTTCGAATTATCCGCTCGAGGCGCAGAAGCGCGAAGCGCTGGCCAAGCGCCGCATCGGCCTCGGCATGACCGGACTTGCCGATGCGCTGGCCATGTGCGGGCTCGTTTATGGCAGCGACGAAGCCGCCGCCGCGGCCTCCCACTGGATGGCGGCGATCGAGGATGCCGCCTACCGGGCGAGCATCGATCTGGCGCAAGAGAAAGGCCCATTTCCGCTGTTCGACCGCAAATCCTACGGCGCATCCGGCCATGCCGCGAAGCTTGCCGCCGATATTGGAAAGGCGATTGCAACGCATGGCATCCGCAATGGGCTTCTGACCTCGATCGCGCCCACCGGCACGATTTCGCTGTTCGCCGGCAATGTGTCGAGCGGCATCGAGCCCATCTTCAGTATCGCCTATGACCGCAAGATCCTGATGCCGGACGGCTCGCGGCGGGTGGAGCGGGTCGAGGATTACGCGGCGCGCCTGTGGTGGTCGCTGAAGGGCAAGGACACGCCCTTGCCGGCCTCTTTCGTCACGACGGAAACCCTGGCACCGCATGCCCATCTCGCCATGCAGGCGGCGGTGCAGCGCCATGTCGACAGTTCGATTTCCAAGACCATCAATGTGCCGGCCACGCTCTCCTTCGAGGATTTCAAGACGGTCTACACGGAGGCTTACGATCTCGGCCTCAAGGGCTGCACCACCTTCCGGCCCAATGAGGTGACCGGCTCGGTGCTGAGTGTCGAAAGCGCGCCCAAGACCGGCGAAGTCGTCTACATGAAGCAGCCGCTGGAGCGCCAGGCGGTGCTGCCGGGCTTCACCTACAAACTCAAATGGCCGGAAACCGATCACGCCATCTACATCACGGTCAACGACATCGTCGAAGGCGGAAGGCGGCGGCCCTTCGAGATTTTCATCAACTCCAAGAACATGGAGCATTATGCCTGGACCGTGGCGCTGACCCGGATGATCTCGGCGGTGTTCCGGCGCGGCGGCGATGTCTCCTTCGTGGTCGAGGAGCTGAAGGCCGTGTTCGACCCGCGCGGCGGCCAGTGGATGGAAGGGCGCTATGTGCCGAGCCTGTTGGCGGCGATCGGCGGGGTGATCGAAAAACATATGATCGAGACCGGTTTTCTCAAGCGCGAGGAGCGCGACAAGGGAGTGAGTCTGGCGCTTGCGGTGGGCGAGGGACGGCGCGCCTCCTGCCCGCGTTGTGGCGAGCAGGCGCTCACCTATCAGGAAGGCTGCGCCACCTGCCTGGCCTGCGGCTATTCAAAATGTAGCTGATGGGGCTTGACGGGCGAAAATAAATGTTCTATGTTTGTTCTTATGCTTCTTCATGGTTCCCCAATGACGGCAAAACTCCCCGAGGACTTCGGTCGCGGCGACCGTTTCTGGTATTGGCGCGGTACGTCCGGCCAGCGTTACATCCACTCTATCTATGAGGCCCACTCCTGTCCGCCGCTCCCCGGTGCCGTCTATGTGGCGGTGCGACGGGTGGGCAATGACCGCGAGGCCCTGGCGGTGGGCCGCTTCCCCAGCTTCCTCGATGCCTTCTCTACAACCGCCGCCGGCCTCGCGGCAGACGAAATCCACGTGCATTTGCTGGCCCGCAACGAAGCCGGCGCGAAGGCGGTTCTCGCCGATCTCGAAGGGGCGCTGGAAGAGGTTCCGGCCAGCCTGCCCGGCTTCCACGAAGCGCCGCAGCCGGTCAGGCTCGCCGCCTGAGCCGCGATGCCAGCGCTTCAAGATGGGCGTCGTGGATGTCCATCTGGCGCAAATGGTCGAGCGTGCTCAGCACATAATCGGAGCAATGCCCGGATTGGCCCTGCCCCTGGCGGATGAATTTCAGCAGACGGCCGGCGTCGAGCTTGCCCGCATATTGCCGGTGGTTGCGGTCAACCACATAGGCGATGGCGCCCACCTTCCGGCCGCTCCGCAACAGCCGAACCGGCCGCGTCGCTTCAAGATAGACGGAAGTCACCTGCTCCCGCGCCCGCAGGTAATCGAGGGTCGCGTCCCACTTTTCCGCCGCCACCCGGAAGGCCATGCCGTGGCAGGAGCCGCCATGATCGAGTCCCAGCACCAGGCCCGGCCGCCGCGGCGTGCCGCGATGGATAAAAGAATAAACGCAGAGGCGGCGGTGAAATCCGTAAATCAGGGCGGGCTCGCATTCGAGAAATTCAAATCCCGGCTTCCACATCAGGGAACCATAGCCAAAAACCCAGAACTGCTGCATGTTTGCCATGCCGTTCCCTATAGCGAAGCGAATCACCGAGGCCAATGACTGCACGAAAATCGCGTCCCTGGCGCATGTTCGCGCCGCTCGCCGGCGTGCTTATCCTGTTCGCCGCCTGGTCGGGCTACTGGCTCTTCGCCTTCAATCTGGCGCAGCAGGAGGTGGCCGCCCGCCGCGCGGCGCTGGCGGCGCAGGGCACGACGCTCACCTGTCTCGACGAGAGCTGGTCCGGCTATCCCTTCCGCATCGAGTTCGCCTGCCGGGCACCGGTCTTCGATAGTGTGGCGCTAGAACCCGCCGTCACGGTCCGCGCCTCGGCGCTGTTAATCGTCGCCCAGGCTTACAATCCGTCCAGCATCGTAGCCCTCATCGACGGACCGACGTCGGTCAAAGCCAGCGACGGCTCCATTATCGAGGTGGGCCATGGGCGGGCGATCGCCAGCTTCCGCGACGCCGGAGGGGAATGCGGCCGTCTGGCGATTGAAGTTCCGGCACTCAAGGTCTCCGGCGTGGCGGAAGCATCGCTTGTAGCGGTGTATTTTCGCTGCCGTGGCGGCCAAGCCGATATTGCGGTGAATGGGCGCGACCTGACGATTTACGGAACCGTCGAGGCGCCCGTCAGACTCGATACCGCATCTTTCGATGTTGCGGCACCCCGCTCCCTCTTCTCCCAATCGAAGCCGCTGCTGACCGCCGCGCTCACCGGCGCGCGAGCCGAAATCCGGTCGGCCCAGATTGCCCGTAACGGTGTTGTCGTGAAAGGCAATGGCTGGATCGGACTTGACCCAGAGGGGAGACCCGCCGGCACCATCGCCACCGAAACCAACGACATCGACGGACTGCTTAGGGAAGCCAGCCGCTATCACCCGATTTCGGACGCCGATCGCGTTACGCTGAAAACCGTACTCGGGCTCATCGGCAGCTCCGCCAGCGGTACGGAAGCCAAGGCCGACTTCACCGCCAAGAACGGCGAGCTCTACTGGGGACCGTTCAAGCTTGCCGATCTGCCGCCACTCTATTGAGGCTTGACGGCATTGCGTCCGAAATTCGGCGCCGCCGTATCCTGGCCGGCAGCGATGATGCCGCGGCGGATTTCGCGGGCCCGGCTGAAGAGTGTGTAGAGTGCCTCGCCGTCGCCCCAGCGGATGGCCCGCTGCAAAGCCGAAAGATCTTCCGAAAACCGCCCGAGCATTTCCAGCACGGCATCGCGGTTGTTGAGAAAAACGTCACGCCACATGGTGGGATCGGAGGCGGCGATGCGGGTGAAATCGCGGAAGCCGCCGGCCGAATATTTGATCACCTCGGAATCGGTGACCTCCTCGAGATCGGCCGCCGTCGCCACGATATTGTAGGCGATCAGATGCGGCAGATGGCTGGTGATGGCGAGCACCAGATCGTGGTGCTCCGCCGTCATGATCTCGACATTGGAGCCGCAGGCCCGCCAGAATTCCTCGAGTTTCGAGACCGCCCGCGTGTCGCTGCCGGGAGGCGGCGTCAGGATGCACCAGCGACCGGTGAACAGCTCGGCGAAACCCGACTCCGGCCCCGACTGCTCGGTGCCGGCGATCGGGTGGCCGGGAATGAAATGCACGCCATCCGGCACATGGGCCCCGACATCGCGGACGATTGCCGCCTTGACCGATCCAACATCGGTAAGAATGGCTCCCGGCTTCAACACCGGGGCAATCTCGCGGGCGATCTCGCCGCAAACACCGACAGGCGCGCAGAGGATCACCAAATCGGCGTCGCGCACGGCGGCGGCGGCGGATTCATGAATGCTATCGCAGAGGTGCAGCTCTTTGGCCGTGCCACGGGTGGCAGCACTTCTGGCGTGGCCGGAAATATGGCCCGCCAATTGCTCGCGGCGCATGATGTGACAGAGAGATGAGCCGATGAGGCCCAATCCGATCAGCGCCACCCGGTCGAAATGCACACTCATGCCAGGAAATCCTTGAGCGCGGCAACAAAAGCGCGGTTGGCGGCATCGGTGCCGACCGTCAGCCGGAGCGCGCCGGGCAGGCCATAGGCCTCCATGCGGCGCAGCACCAGCCCGCGCGAGATCAGAAACTCGTCGGCCAGCGGCGCCTTGTTGGCCGGAAAATGCACCAGCAGGAAATTGCCGGCGCTCGGCGTCACCTTCAGACCCAGCGCTTCGATCTCACGAGTGAGCCAGGCCAGCCATTTGTCATTATGGGTGACGGCTGTTTCGACGAAAGCCTGATCGGCCACCGCGGCGGCGCCGGCCGCCTGGGCCGGAGCCGAGACATTGAAGGGCCCGCGAATGCGGTTGAGCGCGTCGGCCACGGGGGCCGGGCAATAGGCCCAGCCGAGCCGCAGCCCCGCCAGGCCGTAAATCTTTGAGAATGTCCGGGTCATCACCACATTGTCGAAGGTCGAGACCAGTTCGATGCCCGATTCGTAATCGTTGCGGCGCACATATTCGGCATAGGCGGCATCGAGAACCAGCAGCACCCGCTTCGGCAGTCCCGCATGCAGCCGCTTCACCTCGCTGAAAGACAGATAGGTGCCGGTTGGATTGTTCGGGTTGGCCAGAAACACGATGCGAGTTTTCGCCGTCACCCGCATGAGGATTTCATCGACGGATGCCGTGTAATCGCGCTCGAACGCGACAACGGCGGTGGCACCGTTGGCCATGATGGCGATGGGATAGACCAGAAATCCATATTGCGAATAGATCGCCTCGTCGCCGGGCCCCAGATAGGCGTGGGCGAGGAGCTGCAGCAATTCATCGGAGCCGGCGCCGCAGACGATGCGATCCGGTTTCAGGCCGTAACGAGCGGCGATGGCCTCGCGCAACTCGGTGGCCGAGCCGTCGGGATAGAGCTCCAGCGACGCCGCCGCGGCGGTAAAGGCGGCGACGGCCTTGGGGCTCGCGCCCAAGGACGATTCGTTCGACGACAGCTTGTGGACCTTGATCCCCTTAGGCCCGCTCTTGCCGGGCACATAGGGAGCAATATCCAGAATGCCCGGCTTGGGCATGGGCCGGGCGCCGTCGGCCGTGATTGTCATGATGCAACCTCGATCGGGCTTGGATAACGCCCGGCCACTGTGAGACCAAGCGTGGCATTGGAGCGCATTAACCCGACCAGAGGGCCCTCATGCTCCGAGAGAAATCCGGGAAGGCAGGAGACCCGCCGGGTCCCCGACTTGATCTGCCACAGGGGTGCGGGCGCAAAGTCGCGCGGCAGGCTGCCGTTGCTGATAATGATTGTCTCGTCGTTGCCGGTGGGCTCGGCGCGGGCATGGCCGAAAATCAGGAGTTTGGGCTGCGCCGCGTCACGCAGGAACGGCAGCACGGCGATCACCTGGGCGCTGCCGGCCTTGCCTTGCATGAAGGCCTCGGCCCAGGGCGTTTCGGTCTCCACCACGCAGAGATCTCCCGTCCCGGCATTTACCTGCATCAGGGCCTGGGCCTCGTCGCGCCACTCCTCCACCGGGATGGTGCCGAAATAATCGCGGATGCGCAGCCTGAGGCCGATCGAGGAATTGAGCTTCTTGCCGACATGGATGGCAATGGGGGCCTGGCTCTGGGTGGCGGCGGAAATAATGGCGCGCCAAAGCCGCACCGTGAGTTCGGCCGGCACCGGGCTTTCCGCCCGGCCGAGCAGGCGGCGCAGGATCGCGGCCTCACGCGCCGGCCGGATCGGCGAGGCGGCGGTGCTGCTCTGGGACTTGGCATTGCGCACCCTGCCAACCGCCGCGAAGCGCCGCTCGAGAAGGGCCAGAACGGCGTCGTCGATCGCATCGATCTCCTTGCGGATCTCGTCAAGCGTCGCGTCCTCAGGGGCCGGTGTGTCCATGGTTTCCGATTTCGATCTTTCTGCCGTCCCTGCAATGCCTCTGGCAAGGCGGCATATTCATAGGCGGCGGAGGACTAAATGCAAAGCCTCGGTCAGGGATTTTTCGGCGGTTCGAAGCGGTTCGACGCCGCCGCCAGAACCGGCCGCAGGCGCGGCACCAGGCGCCGCACCCGCTTGCCGGAAGAGGTGGCGTAAACCTGCTTCATCGCCTCGACGATGACGACGCCGGCAAAGCGCGGCATCAGCCAGTTGCCGAGGCGTTCCAGGGCCGGGGCCGAGGACAGGAACGGGCCGCGGTCGATGGGCGGCATGAACAGGGCCTGCGACCAGGACATGATGGAGAAGCGGGCTTCCTTGAGCAGGCCGGCGATCTGCGAGCGCGAAAATGGCCGGCCGTTTCCGAAGGGCGTGGAATCGAAGCGGGCCCACATGCCGCGGCGGTTGGGCACCACCAGCACCAGGCGGCCCTGTGGCGCCAGCACCCTCCACAGCTCATCCAGCATTTCGGCCGGATTGTCGGTCAGTTCGAGCCCGTGCACCACCAGAACCAGATCGGCCACGCTCTCGAGCAGGGGCAGGTCGAATTCATCCACCAGGGCCGAACTCACGGGCTCCCGGGGCGGCCATTGCAGGACGCCCTGCCGGGCCGGCATAAAGGCCAGGGTGGCGCGTGCATCGGCAATGCCGCCGTCGAGATAGGGAGTGGCAAAGCCCAGGCCCACGACCGTTGCGCCGCCCGGTATCCGCAGATGCGGCCGTAAAGCCTGGGAGATCAGCCGGCGGGTGGAATTTCCGACTCGGCTGCCATAAAACTCGCGTAAATCGACAACATCCATTAAGGAATAGAATAGTAGCTGGGCTTGCGGCGGTCACCAGCGAAATTAATCAGGGTTAGCCAATTCCATGTCTCATCTCGATATGCACCAATTCATGTGCCGGAGCGACAATTACGGCGTGCTCGTGCACGACCACCGCACCGGCGCCACGGCCGCCATCGATGCGCCGGATGCCGCCGTCATCGAGCGCGAATTGCAGAAGCGCGGCTGGCAGCTCACCCATATCTGGACCTCCCATCATCACGAAGATCATGTGGCCGGCAATCTGGCGCTCAAGGAACAATTCGGCTGCCAGATCATGGGCCCGGCCACCGAGGCCGAAAAAATCCCCGGCCTGCGCATGCCGCTCAAGGGCGGCGAGACCTTCCAATGGGCGGGGCGCGAGGTGAAAATCTACGACTGCCCCGGCCATACCAAGGGCCATATCGCCTATCATATCCCAGCGGAATTTTCGCTGTTCGCCGGCGACACGCTGTTCGCCATGGGCTGCGGACGGGTGCTCGAGGGCACCATGGAAGAGATGTGGGGCTCGCTCGACCGGCTCCGCAAGCTGAAGCCCCACACTTTCGTCTATTGCGGCCACGAATACACCGAGGCCAATGCCAAATTCGCCCTGTCGGTCGAGTCCGGCAACCGCGCCCTGCAGGCGCGCGCCACTGTCGTCGCCAATCAGCGGGCCAAGGGCGAGATGACTTGCCCCACGACCATCGGCGACGAGCTCAAGACCAATCCTTTCCTCAGGCCCGAAAGCGCGGAGATCCGCAAGAACCTCGGCCTCGAACAGGCGAGCGATGCGGAAGTCTTCGCCGAACTGAGAAGGCGCAAGGACACTTTCAAGGCCTAAGAAGAATTGCGATGAAGCTCACCGACTTCAAGGCTCTGACTTTCGATTGCTACGGCACCCTGATCGACTGGGAGAATGGCATGTTCGAGGCGCTGAAGCCCTTGACCGGCCGGGTCAAGAAACCGCTGTCGCGCGACGCCATTCTGGAGGCCCATGCGCGGCATGAGTCCTCGCAGCAGATTTACACACCGGCGATGAAATACAGCGAACTGCTTGCGGTCGTGCATAAGCGGCTGGCGGAGGAATGGGGCGTTGGCACGTCCTGGGACGAATGCCAGACCTATGGCAACTCGGTGAAGGACTGGCCGGCGTTTATCGACACGGCGGAGGCGCTGGCCTATCTCAAGAAACACTACAAGCTGGTTATCCTGTCGAATATCGACAATGCCAGTTTTGCCCACAGCAACAAGCGGCTCAAAGTGGAGTTCGATGCCATCTACACCGCCCAAGATATCGGTTTCTACAAGCCGAGCGGGCGCAATTTCGATTACATGATCGACAAGCTGCAAAGCCTCGGTATCGCCAAGTCCGAAATTCTACATACGGCCGAAAGCCTATTTCACGACCATGCTCCCGCCAACAAGCACGGGCTCGCGTCCTGCTGGATTTACCGGCGCCACGATCAACAAGGTTTCGGCGCCACGATGAATCCGGGTGCCTTGCCGAAACACAATTTCCGCTTCAACAGCATGGCGGACATGATCAGCGCGCATCGGAAAGAGCTGGGCCGCTGATTTTCCGCCGCTTGTTCGCAGCCATTGTCATCCAGCGGTTGCCGAAAATGCTGATCGTCACCGCGCCGATAATAATGAATCCGCCGGTGAAGGTGACGTGCTCCGGCGTCTCGCCTACCACGAGCCACGGCCACAGCGGATTGATCACCGCATCGAGCATGACGATGAGCGCCAGTGTGATGGCGGGCACCGATTTGGCGCCCTTGGCATAGAAGACCAATGGAATGGCGAGTTGCGCAAGACCCATCGCCGCCAGCCGCAGAACATCGCGGGGCGCCACATCGAAGCCGCCGCCGGCATGGCCCGCCAGAAATCCCAGACCGCCGGTGATGAAGAAGGTGGCGAAACCGCCGACGCAAATGGCCGGCACCATGTCGACGCCGCGATAGCGCCGAAGAGTTAAAGTCTGTCCAGCGAAGGCAATGGGCACTCCGATCGAAACCAGAATGCCGAGCCATCTCCCGGCTTCGATGCCGTCCCAGGCAATGATGGCGACGCCCATGAGCGCCAGCAGGGCGGCGATCCAGGCGATCAATCCCGGTTTTTCGCCGGTGACCCACGGGCTGAGCAGGCCGGTGAACAGCGGCGAGGTGGCGCCGATCACCGAAATGACGGCGGTGCTTACCATAGTGAGCGAGGTCACATAGAGCGTCGAACCGAGGGAGAAAAAGCCGGCTGCCGCGGCGAGTGCTACCAGCGGAATTTCGCGGAATTTTGCCGCCGTGCCGCGTCCATAGACGGCGAGGAGATAAACGAGGAGGGCCACCGACATCCAATAGCCGCGCCAGCAATTGATCTGCCAGCCGTCGAGACCCGGAAGGAGGCGGACAAAGACGCCGGAGAGACTCCAGCCAAGCGTGGCGAGCAGGACGAAACCGACGCCCGTTCCGTAGCTCTGCTGGCCGCCGCTCATGCCCCCACTGTATCAGGCCCGGAGCGCGTTGTTGTCAGGATCGTAGGGGCTTTCGCCGATCACGGTTGCCTTGAACAGCTTGTCGAGAATCTTGATCTCAAGCTCATGGCCGAGGCTGGCATGTTCCGGCTTGACCATGGCCAGCGCCAGCGACTTGTTGACCCGCCAGCCGAAGCCGCCATTGGTGGCGCGGCCCACAAGCTTGCCCTTGGCATAGATAGGCTCGGAGCCGCGGGAATCGGAGTCCTTGTCGGTCACGCCGTGCACTTCCATGGTCACGAAATTCCAGGCGAGGCCTTTCTCGAGGGCGGCCACCAGCGCGTCGCGGCCGAGGAACTGGCCCTTGTTGGGATGCACGAAGCGCTCGAGGCCTGATTCATAGGCCGAATACTCGATCGAGAGCTCGCGCGGAATGAGCCGGTAGCTCTTTTCGATGGAGAGCGCCGACATGGCCTTGATGCCATAGGGGCGGATGCCGAATTCCTTGCCCGCTTCCATCAAGCGATCGAAGAGCGCTACCTGCTGTTCAATGGGGTGATGGAATTCCCAACCCAGCTCT
>JANMQL010000197.1:0-15866 GCA_031370475.1 Hyphomicrobiales bacterium
TCCGCCGTCACCGCCGCCCAGTGACCGGCGAGGCGATGGCGCGCGAGCTCGAAGTGTCGCTGCGCACCGTCTATCGCGACATCGCCGCCCTGATCGTCGAAGGCGTGCCGGTGCGCGGCGAGGCCGGCATCGGCTATGTGCTGGGCGAAGGCTACGATCTGCCGCCTTTGATGTTCACCGCCGACGAGCTGGAGGCGGTCATGCTGGGCCTGCGCTGGGTGGCGCGCCGCGGCGACCGCGACCTCTCCCGCGCCGCCCAGGACACGGTGGCCAAGATCGGCGCCATCCTGCCCGAGCGGCTGAAACCCTTCCTCTTCGATGCTGGCCTCGTCTTGCCGTCTTTCACCAAGCTCGCCGAGGACCGCATCGACGTCGCCCGTTTTCGCTCCGCCATCCGCGAGTCCCGCAAGGTCGAGATCGCCTATCGCAGCGAGGATGGGCGCGAGACCACCCGCACTATTTGGCCCATCGCCATCGCCTATTTCGATGCCCAGCGCCTGGTCGCCGCCTGGTGCGAGCTGCGCTCCGATTTTCGCACCTTCCGCACCGACCGCATGCTGGCGCTGCGCCTGTCGCCCGACAAATATCCCGAACGCCGCAAGGCGCTGCTGAAAAAATGGCAGGAGCAGGTGGCCCGCGAAACCGGCCGGACTCAACTCGACGTCTTCACCTGATCGCTTCGATGCGGATGCGCCCCGAGGCAAGCAGCGCCAAGGCCTGCGGATAAAGCCGGTGTTCCTCGATCAGCACCCGCGCCGCCAATGTCTCCGCATTATCGCCGGGCAAAACCGGCACCCGCGCTTGGGCGATGATCGGTCCGTCGTCGAGCTCGGGCCTCACGATGTGAACCGTGCAGCCATGCTCCGCAACACCATCCGCCAGCGCCCGCTCATGGGTATGGAGACCTCGATAATCCGGCAGCAGGGAAGGGTGGATATTGATCGCCCGGTCGCGCCATCCCGCGATGAAACCCGCCGACAGCGCCCGCATGAATCCGGCCAGCGCCAGAAAATCCAACCGCTGCGAGCGCAGATAATCGTCGAGCGCCGTCTCGAAATCCTCGCCGTTCGCATAGGCCTTGTGATCGATGACTTTGGTGGCGATGCCCAGGGCGGCCGCATGTTTCAGCCCTTCCGCTTCGGGCCGGTTCGAAACGACGCAGACGATCTCCGCCGGATAGTCCGCATCGCGCGCCGCTTCGGCGAGTGCCATCATGTTGGAGCCTCGCCCCGAAATCAGCACGCCCACCCGCCGGCGCGCGCTCATGCCAGCGCAAGCGCGCCGCGCGTGGCGACCTGTTCTTCATCTCCCACGCGCGCCCGGATGCGGC
Organism: Hyphomicrobiales bacterium; assembly: GCA_031370475.1. GTDB lineage: Bacteria > Pseudomonadota > Alphaproteobacteria > Rhizobiales > Aestuariivirgaceae > Aestuariivirga. Next base: position 1,331 of record JANMQL010000197.1, read on the forward strand.
CGAGAACAACAACTGTCTCGCCCGATTGCTCAAGCGAACGCGCCACGGCCTCCGCCTCCTTGGCCTCGGTCACCACGATCATGCCGATGCCGCAATTGAAGGTGCGCAGCATTTCGCGTTCCGCCAGATTACCGGTCCGCCGCAGCCAGCCGAACACAGCCGGACAGGGCACCTTCGCCAGATCGATTTCCGCCACCGTCTGCTTCGGCAGCACGCGCGGAATGTTCTCGAGAAATCCGCCGCCGGTGATATGCGCCAGCGCCTTGATGCCGCCCGTCGCCTTGAGCGCCGCCAGCACCGGCTTCACATAGATGCGGGTCGGCGTGAGCAAGGCCTCGCCGAGACTCCGTCCCTTGGCGAAGGGCGCCGCATCGCCAAGCCCCAGCCCGCTCGTCGCCACCAGCTTGCGGATCAGCGAATAGCCGTTGGAGTGCGGCCCCGACGCGGCAAGGCCGAGAATGACATCGCCGTCGCCGACATCGGCGCGCGGCAGAATTTTCTCGCGCTCCACCGCCCCCACCGCGAAGCCAGCGAGATCGTAATCATGCCCGTGATACATGCCGGGCATTTCCGCCGTCTCGCCGCCGATCAGCGCGCAGCCCGCCTGGCGGCAGCCCGCGGCGATGCCGGCGATCACCTGGCGCGCCGCCGCGACGTCGAGTTTGCCGGTGGCGAAGTAATCGAGAAAGAACAGGGGCTCCGCTCCCTGCACCACCAGATCGTTGACCGACATGGCGACGAGATCGATCCCCACCGTGTCGTGGATGCCGCTGTCGATCGCCAGCCTGAGCTTGGTGCCCACCCCGTCGTTGGCCGCCACCAGCACGGGGTCGCGGAAGCCGCAAGCCTTCAAATCGAACAACCCGCCGAAGCCGCCCAGCGCCGAATCGGTGCCAGGCCTGGCCGTCGCCCGGGCCAAGGGCTTGATCGCCTCCACCAGCGCGTTGCCGGCCGCTATGTCCACGCCCGCGTCGGCATAGGTGATGCGAGTTCCTTCCGCTTGTTTGCCGCCGCCCATGCCGCTAGTTTGCCCCAATTCTGTCGGTTATGCCGTAAGGCCCCGCGTGCATAGCCCGAAGCGCGGATCGAATAAAGCATTGGATGGTCCGCCGGACCCTTGGGAGTTTTTGCCGGAATGAAGCTTTGTTGTCTGTGGCGATTGGGTCTCGCGCTACTGTTGTCGCTGGGTCTGGCTGGTTTTGGCCTCGGCGCCGAAACTCCCGTGGAAACCGGCATATTCGCGGTCCAGGGCGTTGCCGCCGATGTCACCGGCAAGGACGCCACCGCCGCCAAGAACCAGGCCCTGATGGATGTGCAGGTCAAGGCCTTCTTCATCCTGGTCGAAAGGCTGGGCTCTCCGGAAATCGCCAAATCCCTGTCGGCGATGAAGCTCAAGGACATCGCCCCCTATCTCCGGTCCCTGTCGATCGAGCAGGAGAGCACCGCCCCCGGGCGCTATATCGGCAAATTCACCGTGCGCTTCCAGCCCGACAAGATGCAGCAATTGCTGTCGAGCCAGGGCGTCGTGGTTCCCTCCGGCCAGGCGCCCGCCGTCGTCGTTATTCCGGTGTGGAAGGCGCCCGATGGGCCGCTCCTCTGGGAGGACAATCTGTGGCGCCAGGCTTGGCTCGATCTTGGCGCCGAGCAGGCGGTGGTGCCGCTCATCGTGCCGCTCGGCGATCTCGAGGATACCGAGACCCTGACCGCCGCCGATGCCTTGGCCGGCGATCCGCTGCGGCTTGAATCGATCCGCCAGCGCTACCATGCGGCGGGAATTCTGGTGGCCGAGGCCGGGCCCGCCAAGAACAACGGCATCCACGCCGCCGTCATCGGCACAACCGGCCAGGGCGAGGTCAAGTTCGAAAAGACCTACACCTCCGACACGGCCTCTGCGGAAGCCTCGGCGGCCATGGCCGTCAAACACATTCAGGCCAAGCTGATCGAGCAATACAAGCAGGGCGACATGACCGCCGGGCAATCCCCGGACCGGGGCTCCGGTCCCTCCCGGTCGCTGCCCGTGGCGGTGCCCTTCGAAAGCCCGTCCCAGTGGAACGCCATCCGCTCGCGCATTCTCGCCACCGCCAATGTGACCGGCGTCGACGTCTCGAGCCTCGATACGTCGGGCGCCGTGATCCGCTTGAGTTTCACCGATACCATCCAGGCGCTCGAGGCCAACATGCAGAATTCCGGCCTCATCCTCACCCAGACCGCCGGCACCTGGGTCATCCAGCCCATGTGATGCCAAGATGAACCTTCCCAACCTCATCACCATCGCCCGCATCCTGCTGGTGCCGGTCACCGTCTGGCTGATCATTTCCCAGGCCTTCGGGCTTGCCTTCCTCGCCTTCATCGTGGCCGGCATCAGCGACGGCGTCGACGGCGCCATTGCTAGGCGCTGGGGCTGGCGCAGCGAGCTCGGCGCCTATCTCGATCCCTTGGCCGACAAGGCGCTGCTGGTGTCGATCTATGTGACGCTCGGCATGCTCAAATTCCTCCCCGCCTGGCTGGTCATTCTCGTCGTCTCCCGCGACATTCTGATCGTCGGCGCCGTCATCCTGTCCTGGCTCATGGACAAGCCCTTGCGCATGCAGCCCTTGATGATCAGCAAGGTCAACACGGCGGCCCAGATCGTCTTCGCCGGCGTCGTGCTCGGCGCGCTTGAGTTCGCCATCGGGTTCGAGCCCTATGTCACCGCCGGCATGATTCTCGTCGCCGTCCTCACCTTCGCCTCGGGCGCGCTTTACTTGCACCAATGGCTGCGCCATATGGCCAATGGCGGAACGCGATGACACCATGACCCTGCAACGCCCCTCCGAATTCCCCTTCGCCCTGCCGCTTGCGGCGGGGAGAAGGTGGCGCGGCACGCGCCGGATGAGGGGTGGTCTCTCCGCGAGTCGTTCTGCCGGGCCGCCAAGCGGCACCGGCCCCTCATCCGCCCTCTCGCCTTGGCGAAGCCGAAGCTTCGCTTCGGCGCAGCCAGGCCGGGCGCCTTCTCCCCGCACCGCGCGCGGGGAGAAGGGGAAATCCGGTGGGCCATGACCCTGCAACGCCAATTCTCCTTCTGGATCGCGGCCCTCCTGGCGCTGATTCTCGTTCTCTGGCTGCTGCACGGCATTCTCCTGCCTTTCGTCGCCGGCCTGGCGCTCGCCTATTTCCTCGATCCCGTCGCCGACGCGCTGGAGCGTCTCGGCCTGCCGCGGCTTGCCGCCACCGCCACCATATTGCTGCTCGCCATTCTCGCCATCGTCCTGGTGCTCATTCTCATCCTGCCGGTGCTCGGCGACCAGATCGTCAAATTCGCCGCCGACCTGCCGGGCCTGTTGCAGACGCTTGCCGCCCGCTTCAACGAGGCGGCGCCGCAATGGCTCAAGGACATGATCGCCAAATCCGGCACCGACATTCAGGGCCAGGTGACGGCCCTTGCCGGCCGCGCCGCCGGCTGGATCGTGACACTCCTCACTTCCGTCTGGTCGGGCGGCATGGCGCTGGTCAATCTCCTGTCGCTTTTGGTGGTGACGCCCATCGTCGCCTTTTATCTGCTGGCCGATTGGGACCACCTTGTCGCCAAGGTCGATCACTGGCTGCCGCGCGATCACGCCGGGGCGGTGCGCGCCGTGGCCCGCGACATCGATGCCGCCATGGCGGGCTTCATCCGCGGTCAGGGCACCGTCTGCCTCTTGCTCGGCGCTTTCTATGCCATCGCCCTGACGCTGGCCGGCCTCAAATTCGGCCTTGCCATCGGGCTTGCCGCCGGGCTCCTCACCTTCATTCCCTATGTCGGCGCCATTGTCGGCGGCGTGTTGGCGGTGGGTGTGGCGCTGGTCCAGTTCTGGCCCGATTTCGGTTCCATTCTTGTCATCGTCGCCATCTTCGCCGTGGGCCAGTTTATCGAAGGCAATGTCCTGTCGCCCAAGCTGGTCGGCCACCGGGTCGGCCTGCATCCCGTCTGGCTGATGTTCGCGCTCTTCGCCTTCGGCTACATCTTCGGCTTCGTCGGCCTCTTGCTCGCCGTGCCGCTCGCCGCCGCCGCCGGCGTGCTGACGCGCTTTGCGCTCGCCCAATATATGGCAAGCAAGCTCTATCTGGGTGTCCCCCGCACCATGCCGGAGCCCAAGCCCCTCAAGCCCCCGCGCCGCCGCCGGACATGAACCCCGCCGCCCGTCAGCTCCCCCTCGCATTGCCACACCGCACCGCGCTCGCCCGCGAGGATTTTCTGGTCGCGCCTTCCAACGCCGCCGCCGTGGCGATGATCGACCGCTGGCCCCATTGGCCTTCCCACGCCATTCTCCTCGTCGGCCCCGCAGGCAGCGGCAAGTCGCATCTGGTCGAAGTCTGGCGCCAGATGTCCGGCGCCCGCCGCATCGATGCCGGGAAGCTGCGCGCAACCGATGTCCCGGCCCTCCTCGATACCGGCGCCCTCGCCCTGGAGGATGCCCCGGGCGAACGCCTCGACGAAACCGCGCTCTTTCATTTGCTGAACCTGGCCGGCCAGCAGGGCGCCAGGCTCCTCGTCACCGCGGCATCGCATCCACCGGCCTGGGGCACAGCCTTGCCCGATCTCCAATCGCGCCTGCGCGCCGCCCCCGTCGTCGAGCTCGGCCCCCCCGACGACGAGCTCCTGCGCGGCGTCCTGGTCAAGCTCTTCGCCGACCGCCAGTTGGCGGTCGACGAGCCGCTCGTCTCTTTCCTGCTGACCCGCATGCCCCGCTCCCTCGACGCCGCCCGCCTCCTGGTCGCCGAGATCGACCGAAGGGCGCTGGAGGAGCGGGCCGAGGTGACGCGCAGTTTCGCGGCGCGGGTGCTGGCCACTTTCGCGGCACCGGGACTGTTCGGGGAGGAGGATTAGACCTCGAACCTCATGCTGAGGCGCTCGCGGCGAAGCCGTGAGCCTCGAAGCATGGCCGCGAGCAGGCTCTTTGGCAGCTTTTTAGCCCGGAATCGATTTGCGCTGCCCTGTGATCGGCATCGGAAAGTCGTTCCAACTGCGTTCACCGGCGGCGGTGCCTCAATGCGAAAGGCGGACCTCGAGTCCGATCCAAATGGAGTTCGCGTATCGCCGGTGCGGAGCGCTATGCTAGTCTTGCAACCACGCCGCATTGGTTGACCTGAATGGTTTTGCATTTCTCTTTGGTGTCGCGCATCACCGCTGCGCTGCGGGCGAGCCGCGCTTGCCGGTGGCTCACTTCAAACTATCCCAAGACCGCTGCCTTTTTGGCAAGGCGGCTTTGCTGGTCCGACCCCTTGGGGTTGAAGATAACGCTGGGGTTCGCCGCAGGCGGTCTTTGCCTGTTCGCGTTCTTTGGAATCGTGCAGGATTTGATTGCCACCGACCCCTTGATACGGTCCGATCTTCGGGTCATCACTCTGTTGCAGACCTTGCGCTCGTCGCGATTCACCGCCGCAATGGCGTTTTTTACCTATCTCGGCAATTGGCAGATTGTTGTTGGCACCGCGACGCTCTTCGGCCTGCTGCTCTATTTTCGGCGGCAATGGTGGTGGCTGATTTCCTTTCTCGTGGCGCTCGGCAGCGGCGAGCTCATCGTCCAGCTGGTCAAATTTGCATTCGCGCGGCAGCGGCCGGACCTCCACAACGCGCTTATACCGGCCGCGGGGGCGAGTTTCCCGAGCGGGCACGCGTTCGCGGCGATGGTCGTGTATGGGATCGTGACCGCCTACCTGATGACCCGCGTCAGGACCATGCTCGCGAGGATCGGCCTTGCACTTGTTGGGGCGGCAATCGTCTCGCTCGTCGGCTTTTCTCGAATCTATCTTGGCGTGCACTGGCCGTCGGATGTACTGGCAAGTTTCGCTTTGGGATCGGGCTGGCCGCTTGTGACATTCGCCGGCACGTTTGTTGTCATGAACCGGCGCTCCTATCCCTTCCAGGGATTTGATCGGGGCAAGCTCTGGCTTGAACCGATCCTGCCGATGGTGTGGCTTGTGGCAGCGGGTCTGTTCTACATCACCCATCCGTTGCCTTCGCTTGCAACAGTTGAGCGGCCGCCGATCGCGGTTACAACGGCGGATCCGAGCACCGCACTTTTCGAACAATTCCCTCGCTATACTGAAGACGTTACTGGCACCCGGGTCGAACCGATCAATATCGTCATAGTGGGCCCCAGCAGTGATCTTTTCCGCACGTTCGGCGATGCAGGCTGGCAACCGGCAGCCCCGCTGAGTTTCACCAGCATCGCTGCTTTGGTCATTGCCGAAATGCGAAACCGGCCGGACCCGACCGGACCTGGGCTTCCCGTATTTTGGGATGCGCGGCCCAATGACTTGACATTCGAACGTCCGACGAGTCAGGAAACCGCGCGAGAGCGGCATCACCTCCACCTCTGGATCACGCCGTTTCGCATGGGCCGGTACACGATCTGGGCTGGCACCGTTCATCTCGACAAGACCGGACGGGCTACGGCATTGGGCTTGCCCTTTCACCAGATCGATCCCTCGGTCGACCGGGAACGGGAAGCGCTTCTGGCTGATCTCAAGCGATCCCGGTGCCTGCGAAAAACTTCGGAGATAACTGTCACGGAGCAATTGTCTGGCGTTAACGAGTTGGGCAGTCCGTTCTTCACCGACGGGAAAGCGGAGGAGCTGTGGATCGACTGTGAATTGCCGTAGACCCGGCCTGTCGGCCGGTCGCTTGGCCTTTTCGGTCGCGGCCGGGCGCCGGCCCAGCGGATGGAGCGATGACGGTCAGACAGCCCGGTCGGATGCGATATCTGAGCGGGGTATCGAAAAATCCCACCTCTCCGTCCAATGCCACCATCAAACGCGGCCGATTGCTCTGTATCAGGATATGCTTTGCCTCGAACGTCACAACGTCGAACTCTCTGGCTTTTGCAACAAGGGCTAAGGCCGCAACGAGGAAGCCTGTGCGCGTGAAGGCTTTCGGGCTCATTATCCATAAGCAGCCCCGATCCAATGATTGGCGCATGCCGATGTCGGCAAGTCCCGTTTCAAACCTGTTGTTGCCGACAAACAGCAAAGGTGTCGTGAATAGTGCAGGGGGTCGCCCGTCGGATGCGATCTCGAGCCGAAGCTTTGGAAATCGAAATAGGACCGCCAATGTTGCCCGGGCGAATGCGCGCCATTTGCCATGGCCGGCTTTCTGTAGAGCCTCCCGCAGCCTGACGATTGCCGGGTACAAGCCCAAACTGGAGTTGTTGAGGAACAGCCGTCCATTGACCTCGCCAATGTCGACCGTCTTCATTTCTGCATCTGCGATGACGTCGACAGCGGCTCCAAGCTCAAACGGGATTTTCAGGTCGCGCGCAAAGTGGTTGAGCGTCCCAAGGGGGAGTATCCCAAGAGGAATCTGACGTTTATCGGGAGTGGCGAGCTTCACGAGAGCCGAGGCGACGGCATTCACCGTGCCGTCGCCGCCGCCAGCGATCACAACGTTGCAGCCGTCTTGAATGAGCTGTTGAATGAGGTCACCGGCGAGGTTCCCGTGGCGGAACTCGACGAATTTGGGCGAGAGACCGCGACGGGCAAAAAGCTTCTTCAACATCGTGACCTGATCTGCGCCCGCGCTGCCCGCTTGCGGGTTGATGATACAGCCGATCTGAAGCCTGGCGGATGCGCGGTTCTTTGCAGCCTTACGGGCCATGAGTTTCCCCACTGTATCTGAGTCCTATGACTGACCGTGCCAAGTCACCGCTGCCCGTCCATCGGATCAAGCGTTGAAGCACGACCCCACCCTGAATTGACGCAATCCCTTGCTCCCTTGCCAGAATTGATTGAAGGGCTGGGGTCCCGGCCGGCGTTGCTCCGGATTTCTGCGTTGCACGAAATTATTACGGCAATTCGAAAGGCTGGCATAAGATTTGATGAGGTCACATTTGCATGCGTATTCACAGGCCGGCTGTCGATGCGGCTGCTGAAACCCGCTTTCGCGTGCTGTTTGGATTGTAATCCGATGCTCACGAGCTTGAAACGGTTCTGGCGTGGCGAGGTTCCCCTCCGGCAGGCATTTTGGGGATATGCCGTCGTCTATGGGCTGACGGTGGACTTGGCCTGCGCGGCACTCGCGCTGTTGCTCTATCTTGCGCTCGATGCGCCTTACGCCGCCGCCGCCGTTCACTTCGCGCCAGTGCCTTATTATATTCTTGCCTTTATCGGCGTATGGCGCAGCGCCGATCGCCATGCCGGTCCCATGTGGCACAGGACCCTTGCGAAAGGCGCTCTCTTTCCTCTGTTCATTGCCTTGCTGATTTTCTGACGTCTTGCTGAGTGCAAAGTGCAGATTGTGCTTGGCTCTGGCAGGAATAAACAGCTCTGACTTGCGCAGTATCTGACGCAGTCGTGTCATGTGTTGGCCCAACGCGGAAACCCAGACCAACCCATAGCCGCTCATTTATGAGACTATTCATTGAATGGTCATAAGCGCGTAATATATATGGCTGATGGACGAAATTCCCAGTTGCTGCGATGAATGAACTGTCGCCGCCCCCCGCCGTGGGCCCCATCGGGCTCGACGATCCGGCGCGTTTCATCAACCGGGAGATTTCCTGGCTGGTCTTCAACATGCGGGTGCTGGAGGAGGCGCGGAACCTCGCCCATCCCCTCCTCGAGCGCCTGCGTTTCCTGTCGATCTCCGGCAACAATCTCGACGAATTCTTCATGGTCAGGGCCGCCGGGCTGGCCGGCCAGATGCGCGAGGGCGTGGTCGAGCTCAGCCAGGATGGGCTCACGCCTTCCGAACAGCTCGAGCGCATCCGCAAGCTCGCCCAGGAATTGACCGCCGAGCAGGATAGGCGCTGGCTGCAGTTGAAGGAGGAACTCGCGAGCAGCGGCATCGCCATCGTCGAGGCGGGCGATCTCAGCGCCGCCGAACGGCAATGGCTCGACATCCGCTTCCTCGATCAGGTGCTCCCCGTGGTGACGCCCATCGCCATCGATCCGGCCCATCCCTTTCCCTTCATCCCCAACCGCGGCTTCATCATCGCCCTCGAACTGAAGCGCCGCCGCGACGGCGGCACCATGAACGCGCTGCTCCCCATCCCGCAGCAGCTCGAACGCTTCATCCGCCTGCCCTCGGGCGACGCCGGCGCCCGCTTCATTTCGCTCGAAACCATGCTGGGCCTGTTCATCCCGAAACTCTTTCCCGGCTATGAAGTGCTGGGCCAGGGCCTGATCCGCATCATCCGCGACAGCGACATCGAAATCGAGGAAGAGGCGGAAGATCTGGTGCGGGTGTTCGAGAGCGCCTTGAAACGCCGCCGCCGCGGCCTGGTGATCCGCATGGAGGTCGATGCCGGCTGCCCACAGCCTTTGCGCAATTTCATCGCCGCCGAGCTCGATGCCCCCGCCGATGCCATCGTCACCTGCGAGGGGCTCGTGGGCTATTCCGACACCACCCAGCTCATTCTCGACGAGCGCCCCGATCTCAAATTCAAGCCCTATGTGGCGCGCTTTCCCGAGCGCATCCGCGATCACGGCGGCGATTGCTTCGCCGCCATCCGCCAGAAGGACATCGTCGTCCACCACCCTTATGAATCCTTCGACGTCGTCGTCCAGTTCGTGCTCCAGGCGGCGAACGATCCCGACGTGGTGTCGATCAAGCAGACGCTCTACCGCACCTCCAAGCAATCGCCGATCGTCGCGGCCCTGGCCAAGGCGGCGGAGGCGGGAAAGTCGGTGACGGCGCTGGTCGAGCTCAAGGCCCGCTTCGACGAAGAGGCCAATATCCAGTGGGCCCGCGATCTGGAGCGCGCCGGCGTCCAGGTGGTGTTCGGCTTCATCGAGCTCAAGACCCATGCCAAGGTCTCCATGGTGGTGCGCCGCGAGCAGGGCCTGATGCGCACCTATGTGCATTACGGCACCGGCAATTATCACCCGGTCACCGCCAAGATTTATACCGACCTCTCGTTCTTCACCTGCGATCCGGCACTTTGCCGCGATGCCGCCCGGCTTTTCAATTTCATCACCGGCTATGCCCAGCCCGAGGATCTGGAGAAGCTGGCCCTCTCGCCGATCAATCTCAAGACCCGGCTTCTCGAACACATCGAGGCCGAGATCGAGCACGCCAAGGCCGGCCGCCCGGCGCAAATCTGGGGCAAGGTCAATTCCCTCGTCGATCCCGGCATCGTCGATGCCCTCTACAAGGCGAGCAATGCCGGGGTGCAGATCGATCTGGTGGTGCGCGGCATCTGCTGCCTGAGACCCGGCGTCGCCGGCCTCTCCGAGAATATCCGGGTCAAAAGCATCGTCGGCCGCTTTCTCGAACATTCGCGCATCGTCTGCTTCGGCAATGGCGCCGCGCTCCCCCACAACAAGGCGCTCGTCTATATCGGCTCGGCCGACTGGATGCCGCGCAATCTGCACCGCCGCGTCGAAACCTTGATCCCCATCGACAACCCCACCGTCCACGACCAGATTCTCGACCAGATCATGATGGCCAATTTCAAGGACAACCAGCAGAGCTGGGAGCTCCTCGCCGACGGCACCTCGCGCCGTGTGGTGCCCGGCCCCGACGAGGAGCCCTTCAACGCCCACCAATATTTCATGGATAACCCCTCGCTCTCTGGACGCGGCCGCTCCGTCAAGGCTAGTCTGCCGCCGGAAATCGTCAGCCAGAAAAAGAAATCCCGAGCCCGCAAGTGACCCGCAAGTGAGTTGGCACACCGGCTTCCGCACCGAGCCGCCGAAATATCGCCCCGTCGCGGTGGTCGATATCGGCTCCAATTCCGTGCGCCTCGTCGTCTATGACGGCCTGCGCCGCTCGCCCACCCCGGTGTTCAACGAAAAAATCCTCTGCGGCCTCGGCAAGGGCGTCGCCATCACCGGCCGCCTGAGCGAGGAGGGCGTGGTCAGGGCCCTGGCGGCGCTCCGCCGTTTTCGCGCGCTCACCCGCCAGATCGGGGCGAAGCAGGTCTTTGCCGTTGCCACGGCGGCCGCCCGCGAGGCCAAGAACGGCGAGGATTTCATCGACCGGGCCGAGGAGGCGGTCGGGGCGGGCATCGATGTTCTCTCCGGCAAGGAGGAAGCCCGCTATGCCGCCTTGGGCGTCATCGCCGGTATCCCCGAGGCCGATGGCATCGCCGGCGATCTCGGCGGCGGCTCGCTCGAATTGATCGACATCAAGGATGGCAAGCTGCGCGATGGCGTGACCCTGCCGATCGGACCTTTACGCCTCATCGACATGTCCGGCGGCTCGATCAACCGCGCCAGGAAAATCGTCGACGAGTATTTCGAAAAGGCCAAGATTCTGGAGAAGCTCAAGGGCCGCTCCTTCTATGCGGTGGGCGGCACCTGGCGCAATCTGGCCAGGCTCCACATGGCGCAGAACAAATATCCCCTGCATGTGCTGCACCACTATACCATGACCCGTCAGCAGGCTTCCTCCGTGGCCGATCTCGTCGCCGGCCTGTCGCCGTCATCGCTCAAGGACATCCGCGAAGTCTCGAAGAGCCGCTCCGACACCATGCCCTATGGCGCCCTGGTGCTGAACCGGCTTCTCGAACACTCCAAGCCCAGGGACGTGGTGTGCTCGGTGCTTGGCGTGCGCGAGGGGCTGCTCTATTCCAAGCTGCCGCGCCGCAAGATGCAGGCCGATGCGCTGCTCTCCTCCTGCTGGGATTTCGCCCGCCGCTATGCCCGCTCGCCCGAGCACGAGCTCGAGCTCTGCGACTGGACCGACCGGATTTTCGGCGACGGCCACCTCAAGGAAAATTCCGGCGAGCGCCGCCTGCGCTATGCCGCCTGCCTCCTGGCCGACATCGGCTGGCGCGCCCATCCCGACTACCGCGCCGAGCGCTCCCTCGGCATGATTTCCCAGGCTGCCTTCGTCGGCATCGATCATCCGGGGCGGGTGTTCCTGGCGCTCACCGTCTTCTTCCGTTACGAGGGCGAGAAGACCGACGAGGGTTTGATCCGCCTGCTCGGCGACGATGCCATCGCCCGCGCCCATCTGCTCAGCAACGTCTTCCGCCTTGCCTATATTCTCACCGCCGCCATGCCCGGCATGCTGCCGAAAATCGGCCTCAGCCTCGGCGACAACAAAACCCTGGTCCTCACCCTGCCGAAGAAACTCGCCGACCTGATGGGCGAACGCGTCGAAAAACGCTTGGGCGGTCTCGCCGCCGAGATGGGCCGCACGCCGAAGATCGTGATCGGGTAGACCATCGTCCTCGAATCACCTCTCCTCGGGGAGAGGGAGGGGCCCATTGCGAAGCAATGGGAGGGTGAGGGGACAAGGTATTGGAATTGTTACGCGCGAGCCCCTCCTCCTCCCACGCCTTCGGCGCGGGCCCCTCCTTCTCCCCTAGGAGAAGGGTCATCCCCCCGCCGGCACAATCGCCACCCGTCCGTCGCGAAAGCCGATCGTCGCCCGGCCGGCCTTCAAATCCAACGCCACGTTGCCGAACACCTCGCGCCGCCAGCCATGCATCAGCGGCACATCCGCTGCGTCGTCCTCGGCCAGCGCATCGATTTCGGTGGAACTGGCAATGAGCTTGGGCGCCAGGCCCTCGCGCTCGCACACCACTTTCAAGGCCAGCTTCAAGACTTCCGCCGCCGCTTGAGCGCCGTCGCTCATTTCGTCGCGCCCGCCTTCCAGATGCGGCAGACTCTTGGGATCGCGCGTGAGCCCCTCCTTCACCGCCGCTAGTATTGCATCGCCCACCCGCGAAGTGGCAAATCCCCGGGGCAGGGCCCGCAAATGGCCAAGCGCCTCGCGGTTCTGCGGCATCTGCACGGCGATCTCCGCCAGCGCATCGTCCTTGACGATGCGCCCGCGCGGCACGTTCTTCACCCGCGCCTCATGCTCGCGCCAGGCCGAAACCGCCACCAGCACGCCCAACTGCTTCTTCGACTTGAGCCTCACCTTGATGCGCTTCCAGGCGTCTTCCGGCTCGGTGCGATAGGTGGCGGGCGAAGTGAGAATGTCCATCTCCTCGGCCAGCCACGCCTCGCGGCCCGTCTTGTCGAGTTCCTCCTTGAGCCGCTCATAGACGGTGCGCAGATGCGTGACATCCGAGAGCGCATAGGCAAGCTGCTTCTCCGACAAGGGCCGCCGCGACCAGTCGGTGAAGCGCGAGGATTTGTCGATCTGCGCATGCGCCAGCTTGCGCACGATCGCCTCATAGCCCACCTGGTCGCCGAAGCCGCACACCATGGCGGCGATCTGCGTGTCGAACACCGGATGCGGCACCACGCCCGAGCGATGCACCATGATTTCGATGTCCTGCCTGGCCGCGTGGAACACTTTCAGCACTCGCTCATTGTTCATGAGCGCGAAGAACGGCGCCAGATCGATCCCCGCCGCCATCGGATCGATGAGCCCCGACAGGTTCTCGCCCGCCATCTGGATCAGGCACAGATCCGGCCAATAGGTCGTCTCGCGCATGAATTCGGTATCGACCGTGATGAAACGGTCGTCGGCCAGCGCGGCGCATAGCGCCTCCAGCGCCTTGGTCGTGGTGATAAGCTCCATGCTGGCAGGGATGCGCGAGTCTGCCCGCGCGGTCAACGATTAGTCGCGGCAGCGGGCGGAAATAATTGTTTGTGCTTAAAAATCAACGTGTTGTCCGGCAAAGCGGAATCATTTTCTCAACTTGCCCTCACAGCCACCTCTCCACCCGCAATCCTTCGACCCTTTCAAACTCACGCATATTATTCGTCGCCAGCACCAGCCCCTGTGAGCGCGCCGTACCGGCGATCATCGGGTCGTAGGCGCCGATCGTCTTGCCTTGGCGCTCAAGTGCCGCGCGGATGTTTCCCGCATGATGGGCGGCGCGGCTGTCGAAGGGCAGGAGTTCGAGCCGGGCCGCGAAATTCTCGATTACCGCAAGCCGCGCCGGCGGGTCGGCATATTTCTCGGCGCCGTAGCGGAGCTCGAACAATGTTACGTCCGAAATCGCCATGCGCCCATCATGGGCCTTGAAATGTGCGGCCAGTGCCGGGCTGCGGCCTTTCAGCGCGTGAATGCAGATGTCGGTATCGAGCAGATAGTCGAGCATCAGCCGGCGCGGCGGCGCTGCGGCGCGGGTTGGGCGCGGTCGCTCAGGAAGTCCGCGTCGAGGCGGGGGCCATTGAAAAAATCATCCCAGCTTCCGCCCGCCGGCAGGATGAGGCGGCCCGAACCCTGCTTGACGATGTCCACTTTCTTCACGTGCTCCGGCAGTGCCACGGCCTTGGGCAGCCGGACGGCCTGGGTCTTGTTCGATTTGAAAACCGTGGATTGTGACATGGCCGCACTCTTGAATATACAGCGGGGATATACATCGCCCTCCGGGAAAAGTCAATAGCAAGCCTATTATGTGTAAATATTCCTTGACAATGTTCCTATTGTGTTCTATGTATTCCTCGTCTCCTTCCCAAGGAGGGCGGTTCGCGAGCCGTCGTTGATCGGGGAAGGGGATGCGGGGCCTGAAATTGGCGCGTCTTTACGGAGGCGAACCATAACCAGGGACCACCGCCCACACTCCCTTCCGGCCCGCTGCGGCTGGAACTCCTTGACTGGATAAAGGATGTCTCCAGGACGAAGTAAACGCTGGAGATGTCTGGAAGCCGAGGGTGGGTAACGGTC
>JANMQL010000301.1:0-1864 GCA_031370475.1 Hyphomicrobiales bacterium
CCGACAAGTCGATGCCGCCCACGCAGGGATAGCGGCGGATGATCTTGCCCGCGCCGGTGGCGGCGAGCGCGTCCTTGTAATTGACTCCCGAATAAGCAACTCGTATCACTATTTCGCCCGGATCGAGGTCTTCCAGTGTCATGTCGACGAATGCAGCCACGATTTTCTTGTCCACTTCGTTGATGCGGAATGCCTTGAACTTGTCCATGCTGATGCACCTTTCTGTTTGAATGCGAAAACGGGCAACTCGATACGGGGAAGATACCGGCCCCGGCCCCTGCTACATATGCAATGCGCGTTTATCGACGGCGAGCGCCGCCTCGTGCACGACCTCGGACAAGGAGGGATGCGCGTGGCAGATGCGCGCAATATCCTCGGCGCCGGCGCCGAATTCCATGGCCATCACCGCCTCGGCGATCATCTCCGAGGCGTGGGATCCAATGATGTGGATGCCCAGGATGCGATCGGTCCTGGCGTCGGCGAGGATTTTCACGAACCCGGCCGTCTCGTCCTGGCCCATGGCGCGGCCGTTGTGCGAAAACGGCACCTGGCCAACGCGATAGGCCGCGCCCTCGGCCTTCAACTCCTGCTCGGTCTTGCCCACCCAGGCGATTTCCGGCGCGGTATAGATGACCCAGGGAATGGTATCCAGATTGACGTTACCGGCCTGGCCGGCGATGCGCTCGGCCACCATCACGCCTTCATCCATGCCCTTGTGCGCGAGCATCGGGCCGCGCACCACGTCGCCGACCGCGTACACGTTCGGCAGGCTGGTGCGGCAGTGCTCGTCCACCTCGATCAGGCCGCGCTCGTCGATCTTCAGCCCTACGGCCTCGGCGCCAAGATTATGTGTATTGGGGACGCGGCCGACCGACACCACCAGTTTGTTGCAGTCCAGCGCCTGCTTGCCTTCGCTGGTTTCGTACTCGACCGTGACCCCGCGCTTGCCGCGGCTGACTTTCCCGATTTTCGCGCCGAGCTTGATCTCCATTCCCTGATCCTTGACGAACACCTTCCACGCTTCTTTCGCCACCGCATCGTCGGCGGCGGCAAGAAAATTGGGCAATGCCTCGAGAACGGTGACTTTCGCGCCCAGCCGCCGCCACACGCTTCCGAGTTCCAGCCCGATCACGCCGGCTCCTATCACCCCGAGCTTGTCCGGCACCGCATTGAAGGCGAGCGCGCCGATGTTATCGCATACGGTTTCGTTGTCCACCGGCAATCCGGGCAGGTGGCGCGCGGTCGAACCGGTAGCGATGACGACGTGGTTCGCCTCGATGATTTCCGACGATCCTCCATCGGTGACTTCGATCATGTATTTTTCGCCGCTGCCCGAGAACTTGCCGTGGCCCTTGAGCCAGGCGATCTTGTTCTTCTTGAACAGCATCTCGATGCCGGCGGTGAGCTGGGATACAATCTTGTCCTTGCGCGCCTGCATCTTCGCAACGTCGATCTTGGCTCCGGTCACGGATATGCCATGGTTGCCGAACTTGTAGGCCACGCGCTCGTAGTTTTCGGACGATTCCAGCAACGCCTTGGAGGGAATGCAGCCGACGTTGAGGCAGGTGCCGCCGAGTTTGGCTTCGCCTTTGTCGTTTTTCCACTCGTCGATGACGGCGGTGGAAAAACCGAGTTGGGCGCAGCGTATGGCGGCGATGTAGCCGGCCGGGCCGGCGCCGATGACGACTACTTCGAATGACTTGAGCATGTTCTTAATTCCGTGAGGAGAGAGTAGGGGAAAGGAAGGAGTATCGGCGGGTTTGCGTTTTCACCCGGCTCCCTCCTTGCCGCTCCCGAATTACAATTCGAGCAACAGGCGCATCGGGTCTTCCAGTGCGTCCTTCATCGCCACCAGCGACAGCAC